>CAMHPW010000078.1 GCA_946187095.1 uncultured Clostridia bacterium
ATATAATAATCTTATGAGTACAAAATGGAATTCTAAAAACAGACATAAATACTTATTGAAATATCACATAATCTTTGTATGCAAATACAGAAAAAAGTTGCTTGTATCGAAAGAGATTTCAGATGTAATCAAACAACTGTCATTTGAGATATTAAACCATAACTTTCATTGTTTTAAGTAATAACAGGCGATTTTGTTAGTGGTAAAGCTAATTTTTGCAAAAGCTGATTACTTATCAAGCAAGTAATCAATAAGCGAAATATTAGCTTATTTACTGGATTTTTGGGATATATTACTTGATTTGTTGAAAGTTATGGATTAAAATAAGATGAGAATAAAATTCGTTTAGGAGTGATGTTTATGATATCCTGTCCATCCTTCATGGGAAATTTATTTACAGGATTCATTGTCAGTTCGATACAGATGAATAATGTCATGTTCCCGAAAATCATATCACCTTTGAGCTATCTGTGGGGATTTTTACTGACACTGGCATTTTCCATGCTGGTCAACTTCATCATGTATTTCAAAATGGATCAGATCAGCATGGTAGAGTCGCTGAAAAGCATCGAATAACGTCAGAGAAATAATTTTTTGTATTGTTTTATCTTGGATATGGAATGGCATTCCATGCCCGTGACAATATAGTGATCCAATAAAACGATCCCGACACTTTTGAGGGCTTTTTGCAGGCTGGCCGTCATTCTGATATCATTTTCTGAAGGCAGACCGATTCCGCTTGGATGATTGTGTGCAATGACTGCACAGGCGGCATGATGCTGTACTCCAAGATGAACTATTTTTTGTATATTCACACTGGATGCAAATCTGGTGCCTCTGCTTACGACCTGGTAAAAAACAATTTTCCCCTTGCCGTCAAGAAGGACAAGAAATAGCTGTTCTTCATTCTGACCGATGAAATACGGCAGGATGAAATTTTCGATACTTTTATCTCCGTCCTTTTTTTGAAGATAACGGTCCTGATGATATCTTGCACAGAGCGGAGGGATCATTTTGAGAAAGGCGGCTGTATTATAGCTGATGCCGCATTCTGTCAGTGACTCGACAGGGGCATCGAGGACTGCCGAAAAAGAGCCGAATCGATCGAGCAGGGCATGAGCGATCTCACTTGTATCCTTTCCGTGAATACAGTAAAACAGCATCAGTTCCAATACCTGCTGGTCCTGGAAATCGTCAAGCCCGTTTTCTGCAAATGTTTTCTTGACTTTATCACGATGTTCGTTTTTTTCTTTCATTTTTGCACAACTCCAAATAAAATTTCGATTTATTATAACATGATTTGATTATTTTTTCAATATGTCTTTCATAAAAAAACACAGAGTCATAAGCCTTTTTACGACTTATGACTCTGCCATGATTTTTGCGATATATTACTTGATCGTCAGTTCAAAATACTGTTTGGCTATCGTATTCGAATTGTCTTTTGCTTTTGCACATACTTCATAAGTGCCTTTTGCCGACGGGGTGAAACTTGCCGAAGAAGTACTGCTGAAATTCTTTATTGTCGTCCAGCTTGAAGAATTGGTATTCCTGTAATAGAAGGCGTACTGATACGGAGATGTTCCGCCTGATGCGGAAGCATCCACTGTGACCGTCTTGCCGAGAGATGCGGAAATGTGAGAGATAGAAGCATCTATTTTCAATTCGGAATCCGTGACTTTCACCGTGAAATATTTCTTTTCAACGGTGCCGTCACTGTCCTTGACTTTGACACATACGTCATAAGTCCTTGCCTTGGCAGGCGTGATCGATACGGTAGTATTTGTCTTGTAAGCCTGTTTTTCCGTCCATTTGGACTGCGATGTCTGCTTGTAGTAAACGGCATACTGATAAGGACTCTTTCCGCCCGTTGCAGAACATTTTACGGTGAAGGAACTGCCCAATTTGACAGACGTTGCCGAAAGTGTGGATTTGTTTGTAAGAGGCGTTGCAGGTGAGATTTTAACGTCAACATATTTCTTGACTTCTGTTCCTGTATTGTCCTTGACTTTGATGCATACTTCATAATCAACTGCCGAAGACGGTTTAATAGTGAGCGTTGCATTGGTACTGTAAGACTGTGCGGCAGTCCATTTTGACTGTGATTTCTGCTTGTAATAAACGGCATATTTATACGGCTTTGTACCGCCTGTTGCAGAACAGTTCACCGTGATGGATTTGCCGAGGGCTACAGAATTGGATGAAAGCGTTGATGTATTGGTAAGTGTTTTTTCTGCCGTGACCGTAACATTGAAATATTTCTTGACTTCCGTACCGGCACTGTCTTTTACTTTTACGCAGACATCATAGGATGTTGCGGAACCGGGCTTGAACGTAACACTTGTATTGGCACTGTAAGACTGTGCAGTCGTCCATTTTGACTGTGATTTCTGCTTATACAGAACGGCATACTGATAAGAACCTGTTCCGTCTGCTGCCGAACATTTTGCGGTGATGCTGTTGCCGAGTTTGATGGACTCCGCTGAAAGCGTTGAATTGTTTTTCAGGTCTTTCACAACGACTGTATTGGCAGCGTAGACATAATTTACTGTGATAGTGCCCTGTGTGAAAGTGCCTGTTGCATTTGACGGTGTGGTTTTCAGAGTGTAGCCGTCAAAGGTCTTTGCAGAAGTAGTATATTTGTTTGTACCGTCAGCCATTCCGCTGAGTTTTTCACTTGCAAGGACTTTTCCGTCTGTAGCCGTATATGTTACATTGACTCTTCCTGTGGGATAAACTTTGCCTGATTTGATCCATACTTCGCCCTGTACGGAATAGCCTGATGAGCCGACACCTGTAGGATCCTGACTGCCGGCATTGTTGTTATTGGCAATAAACAATACACTGTCAGTTGTATTGACTTCACCGACATACCAGCCGTCACTTGATTTTGTCATAGCCTTTCCGGGCCATGCACCCGAAAGCTGTGTGGCACTTGTTCCACTGCCTTTATAAACATACATACAAACGGTTGACCAGTTATTTGAATTGTAATAATGCACCTTGAGATTTTCTTCTTCAACGGCTCTGTATCTGAATATGATAGTATTGGGAGTTTCGGAGAAAACACCGCTTCCGAAACCTGTCGGTTCTGTTACCCATTCATAGCCGCTGATATCGGGAGCACTGCAGGCATAGTGAGTACCTATCAAGCCTGTCATGGTTTCATCTGGCTTTATGGCTGCACCTGTGTCGGCATCCTGATATTTGAGTATGACTTTACCGATTTTTGAAGGATCAATGGTGTATGTGTAAGTAACAGTTGCACCTGCTTTTGAGAAAGTGCCGCTTGTGGCACCCGAAGATGTCACTTTATAGCCCTGAGAAGTCAGTTCGGAAAGTGCCGAAGTCGTATAAGCTGTACCCTCATTACCTTTGAGAGTTTCCGTTTTGTAATTTTTGCCGTCAACAACGTGATTGACGGTAACGGTGCATTTCTTGTCAAGACTTGTATTATCGAAACTTGTCTTGTCAACGAGAACCATGGTGGAACGTCCGGGGACTGTAACAGTACTTCCTGTCGTGCCGAGAGAAACCGTACCGGCTTTTGTGCCGTTTGCGATGATAACCCATTGTGACGGCAGTGTGACATCATCATAGGTTTTGAGAGTAACTGTCTTTTCGGAGGCGTTTGCATTGTGGATTACCGCAACGAAATTCCATTCACTGTCGGGATTGATCTTATTATACATAGTGAAGGCAACGACATTGGCAGGGCATGATGTGCCCCATGAGAAATAAATTGTACCGTTACTCGTATTGGTAGGATCCCTGAAAGGTGAATAAGCCTTTCTTATCTCAATAAGACCTTTGTAATATTCATAGATATCGCTGTAAGTGATCGTATTCTGCCATTTGAGCTGGTTGACACTTGTAGGTGATTTATAGCTGTTTTCATCACCGTATTTGCTTCTGGCGAATTCCTCACCTGCCTGGAAGAAAGAGATTCCCTGAGAGGTAAGAATGATACCGCCTGCCAGCTTATTCATCGCAACAAGGTCATCATATCTGTTTCCATAGCCCGAGCCGCCCTTGCAGGATTTGACGAGTTTATCATAGAGCGTATAGTTATCATGTGCGGAGGTATATGTAACGGTCTGTGAAGGCTGTTTTGACCATTTGCTGTCACCTGCCATTGTGGTGGAATTCGCCTGGATACCGCCTTTGAGGGCTTCTTCATAGCCTGCACCCTGAATGAATCCGGGATCGGCTGCATTGAAACAACTGCCCTTTATTGCATCTCTGACTTTATCATTGAAAGCGGCGATTTCTTCCGAAACAAGTTTCATATTTCCCTGAACGGCAGTCGGTTTCGGACAAGGAGTAGCCTCTGCTGTCCAAGGTTCGCCATAGATGAGAATATCGGGATCAATCTTATCGAGAGCCGCACGGATCGCATTCATGGTATCTACATCATGGATACCCATGAGGTCGAATCTGAAGCCGTCAAGGTGATATTCCGTCGCCCAGTATACAAGGGAGTCTATCATGTATTTCTGATACATGGCACGGTCACTCGCAGTTTCATTTCCGCAGCCTGAACCGTTGGAGAAAGTTCCCTTTGCATTCTGTCTGTAGTAATAATTCGGAACGGTATGGTTGAACCAGTCATTTTTGTTGTCGGAGCCTGCATAGGTGTGATTATAAACAACGTCCATGACAACGCCGATATTTTTCTGATGCAGAGCCTGAACCATCTGTTTGAATTCTTTGACACGCACACTTCCGTCATAGGGATTCGTGGAATAAGAGCCTTCGGGGGTATTGTAGTTCATGGGATCGTAGCCCCAGTTGAATTGGTCTGTACTCAATTTTGTTTCGTCAACGCTGCCGTAGTCGTAAACAGGGAGGAGATGTACATGAGTAACGCCCAGATCTTCGAGATAGTCGATACCTGTCTTATGCACGCCGTCATTGTTGACGGTAGTGCCTGTTTCGGTAAAGGCAAGGAATTTGCCTTTATTGGTCATGCCCGAATCCGATGATGACGAGAAATCTCTTACATGAGCTTCCCAGATGATAGCGTCCGTCTGATTTTTACATTCGACACGCTTGTCATTAGCCCAGCCTGTCGGATCGGTGCTGTCAAGGTCAAGCACCATGCCACGCATACCGTTGACACCTGTGGAACGGGCATAGATATCAACCGTTTCTCTTGTTGTGCCGTCAACGGTGACAAGATAGGTGTAATAGGTATTTTTCAGGTCACCTGAAATGGTGATCGACCATACACCCTGACTTTGCTTTGTCATGTCCTTAGTTTCGATGACAGCCGCACCGCTTTCGGAATCGCTTCCCGTCTTGTAACGCTTTATCTGCACTTTTGAGGCGGTAGGTGCCCATACTTTGAAAGTTGTTGAAGATGAAGTATAGGTCGCACCCAAGTCATTTCCACTGTAGGCATACTGATCGAGTGCCGACATTTCCGAATAGGAAACCGCACTGACATTCAATGCTCCGACACCCGAAAATACGGATGCCGACAGGATGGCAGACATGAAAAGACTTACCGCTTTTTTGATGCGATGTTTTACATTTGCCATAAAAATCCCTCTTTCACAATAATTTTAATTTAATTTTAATATAGTGCAGTGATTTCATAATTCTTTAAAATAATATAAATAATAATAATTATCAAGAAAAATCTCAAAATAATTTCATAATACAAAATATTAATAATATAAAATTAAATTGCGAAAAAAAAAATAATAATATAATCATAGAAACAAATAAAAACAATAAAAATAATAGTAAAGACGGAGAAAAGAATATTTATAAAAAGAAAAATATAAATAAAAATTTTAATAATTTAAAAAGTCATGACTCATATAATATACATGATTTTATTTTATCATATGATTCAAAT
>CAMHPW010000079.1 GCA_946187095.1 uncultured Clostridia bacterium
ACTGTTTTTTCTCATACTCCGTTTCTACTACGATAATATCTTCACTTCTCTCACTTTCACCCGTCACGATATAGCTTGCAATGGCAGAACGGCTCTGATAATAGACATCCGCCCTTGTCAGAAACTCATCAACAGGCACATCAAAGTAAAACTTGAAATAAAGCTGCTTGATCCATCCCAGAAACGGCTCATATGCCTCCTGCATACGATTGGAAGCAAACTCATGATAAAGCAGCTCGATCCTGCTGATGCTGTGTGCCACAGCCGTCTGGATATTTTCAACAGGAACATTGAGAGTATTATAATGCTTTACAAAGAGAATACTGCTGTGTCTCTGTTCAAGACCGTGTATGATCGAATCAACGATTTTTTTCGTATACATCTGTGAACAAGATTCCATAAAAAAACGCCCCCTATGTCCAATATTATACCAAACCCATCAATTTTTTTCAATACGGAAAATTCTTTATTTTAAAATAAACTATAAACTTTTCATGAACAAAGATTATGCACTTGACACCGTAATGATATGGTATTAAAATAGTATTAAGTAATCGTTTAATAAACAGGGGTGGAATTGATGCCTGAAGAAAAAATAAAAATTCTGGAAGAAAAAAATACGCACTTATGGTTTGAAGATTCTCCGATCGCAGTGTTAGCCCAAAAGCTGGCTCTCGATATCGACAAGGCGGAGTTTTTTGCAAGCTTCAAGCTGATGAACCTGCAGCCTGACAATCTCAGGGACATATGCTTTGATATCATCTGCTATGACTCCGCCAGACAGGTCATTGATACTGTCTGTGATGTCTTTTACAGCGGCTTTGACGTAGCAAGAAATATAGAATTCGGCTATAACAGGCGTGTCCCCGTCAAAAACCAGCAAACACGAAGTGTTGAATTTGTCCTCAAAAACATTCTCTATTCCAACGGAAATCAATGGATCAACACTGACAACAGAAGATTCGATACCGCTCTCGAACAGCAGAGCATATTCAGCGTACAGGGTGACCTGAACAAACAATTTCTCGAAATATGCACACGCAGCGGCATCGACGGTACAGCATTTTCTCTGCAGCCCGTTTTCAATGAAAAATTCTGGCTGTGCGGCTGCGGCTGCTTCAACTGGAACAGTGAGGAACTCTGCTGTGAATGCGGTGTCGGAAGGGTATGGCTTCAGAAAAATACCTCTCCCGAAGTCCTTGAAAAACAATCGGGCTTTGAAAAAGAGCAAAGGGCTGAATTACAGTCGAGATATGCCGAATTTGAAAAATACGAAAAGAGAAACAGCGGTCAGACAGAAGAATTTGCCAAAAGAAAACGTGCCTACCAGAAACAGCTCAAAAAACAGCAGTTCCGAAAAAGCTCCAAAGTAGTGATCACGATCCTGCTGATCCTTGTTGTGATCGCACTCATTGCTGACGGTATCATATTTTTCGGTCTGCCCTATCTCAAGTATCAGAATGCCATGACCGATATGGAAATGTACCGATATGACGATGCTGCCGAAAAATTCCTCCAGCTCGGCAATTTTCTCGACAGCAAAGACCTCTATATGAAAGCGGTTTACGGCAATGCCTTTTCCCTGTACAATGCAGCCAACTATGAAAAATCTGCCGAACTTTTTGAGAGTCTCGGCGACTACAGCGATTCTCAGACAAAAGCTCTTGACGCACGCTTCAAATTTGCCGAAAAAAAATTCAGCGAAGGCGAATATCTTGAAGCAGCCAAAATTTTTCATGACCTCGGTGATTATCCCGATGCCGCCCAGAATGAAAAACAGTGTTTCAGCCGCATTTACAGGGATGCTCAGGGAAATCTCGTTGCCAATACTGCCGAGAGTCTTGAAAAAGCCCATGCACAGCTCACTTATCTCGGCAACTACAAAAAATCCCCCGAACTCCTCAAAAAATGCATTTATCTTCTCGGCAATTCCGCCTACAGTCAATGTCAATACGGAAAAGCTATCGAATTATACCGCTCTGTTTCCGATTATCCCGATGCACAGACAAGACTTCAGAATATCAAAACAATTGTTGCCCTCATCGGCAGTGCCACGGACAATAAACCTGCCCTCTGGCAAAGCGATGCTCTGGAATGTGCCGACTGCTCCGAACACAATGCGGTCTATTCCCTTGAACTCGGCAAAGACGGCAATATGACCTTCAAAGCACAATGTCCCGACAAAGACAAGCCTTTCATGGAATACGAGGGCTTGTTCAAACTCGAAAACAATATCATCAAAGTGTCCGACGCCAAAAACAACTGGACAGACGTATTGCAGATCACCTCTCTTGAATCAGGAAAAAATGCGGTTCTTTCGGCAGAGATCATGGAACCCGTCAGCAGTGTCGTATCCCTCCGTCTTAAAGGAAGTACAGAATAAACTATGGAAGAAAATGAAATTATCACAAAAATGCCTTCAAATGATACCGTTCAGACAGTAGCGGATGCTTTCCGTCAGCTTGGCGATCCGAGCCGTCTGCGGATATTCTGGCTTTTATGCCACTGTGAAGAATGTGTCATCAACATAGCCGCCGCTACGGATATGTCAAGTCCTGCCGTTTCACATCATTTAAGACTGCTCAAAAATGCCCGTCTGATCACGGCTACCCGTCACGGCAAGGAAATGTATTATCGTGCCGCCGATACCCCTATGGTAGAAAAACTTCATCACACCATTGAAGAGATCGCCAAGATTTCCTGCCCCGAATGGCACGACAAATTCAATTAGCAATTGAAAAGCGTACTTTGATTGGTTTCAAAGTACGCTTTTTTTGTCATATCTCCATGAGATAGGAAACGTCACTGTAAGGCACTATGTCAAGATGTGCAAGACTGTTTCTTGCATTCCTGACTTTTTCAAGAACCTTCAGTTCCCTGCCTGTTAATATATGATTGCTGTAACACAAATGATAAAGCTGACCGATCTCCAATTCAAAGATACTGTGCGTCTTATAGATATTCAGCGGACGGTTTTTGAGCATATCGATATTTTCGGAAATGAATCTGCTCCTGAACTGCTCTATGATCGGAAACAACACTTTGACCTGAGCTTTCCAGAGGGCTTTTTTCACTCTCGTTTCGATATCTTCGCATGAAATGCCGTGTTCCCTGAATATTTTTTTCGTGATATTCAGGGTATTCACAGGCAGACTGCCTTTGTATTCGGCAAGCCTTCCTGCTGTTTCCACATCATCTTCGGCAAGTGCAGCCGCCGTTTCGGCAATATACTGCTTCTGCTGTATGGAACAGTTCTGCTCGGACAAGATCGTCATGCACAGCATGAGCGTATCAAAATCATGTATACTTTCATCATAGCTCATGTATTCCGACTGACAGCCGTTTTCCCTGATATATTCCCTGACACGCTGTTCCGTGTCTTTGATAAACAATACAAAAGTTCCGTGTTCATCGTATTCATCGAAACAGGAATTGTATTCTTCAACAAAGTCGATCCATTTTTCAGGCTCAGGAGAGGAAATATCCAGTATCACATTACTTTTATTCAAAGCCGCCTTTGCACTCTTTGCCAGAAATCCGGCAACGGTATTTTCCGCTGACGGCCAGTAATGATTTCTTTCCTCGTCACTGCAGTACTTCGTCATGATATATTCGGACGGCTCGGCATAGCTTTCGGGAATGCGGAAATTCGTTTTCATATTGGGACTGTCTTTTTCGATATTCTCAACGATATCCTGTATGAGTTCCTCTTTCCATGCGATCTCCTTTTCATACAGAACAAACACATTTTTTCCGTCAAGGGCGGAATATATGATCTCTTCCGCAAAGTTGGCAGGATTGGTAAGACGTTTCCACCAAATTTCTTCCAGTCTCACTCCGTCTTACCTCCCATATATTTTGACAGTTCCGTATTGACATCTTCCCTTGTACCCAGCAGTTCACGGAATCCCTCTGTCGAGAACATATACAGGTCATCTTTGGAAGTGAGGATATTCAGATCCCACATTTCCTTGAAGAGTTCCGTCATCTGTTCCCTGCTGTATTCCAGCAGGATATTGATCTCGTCACTTTTCGCCTTGCTGATGACTTCCTCAATGCCGAAGCCTGTTTTTCTTTCATTTTCCTCTTTATTTTCTTCTTCATAGCAGAGATACGCAAGTATCAAAGCGATCACATAGTAAGGACTGTTTTCCTTGCCGTCAACTTCGAGAGTCATTCTCAGTTTACTCCTGATCTCATCCTTGAAATTCGGATCGGAAAGCACTTTTTTGATATGGCTCTCTGTCACTTCATAGCAGGGTGTTTCGGTTTCGCTGTAGCCTGCATAGTCTTCATTGGTCATGGCAAGAATGAGTTTCTGACCGTAAAGATGTATCAGACCGGGGAAATAATTCGTCTTTGCCAAAATCAGATTGATGACTTCATCACTGAATACAAATCCGAGATAAGCCAGTGAATGTGTCAGCAATTCCGTTGCTTCGGGGCGTTTGAACGGATAGATAACGCATGACTCAAGATGTGCAAAGTCTGAATTCTTTGCATAGAATTCATGGTCGAATTTGGAAAGATTATGCAGACCTGCCAACACAAATTTGAAATTCGGTGAAAGCATTTCTTTCAGCAGGGTGATCGGGCGGTAATCTATCTCTTTACTGCTTGCGATAAAATCATCTGCTTCATCGAGCATGAGCAACAGATAGGAAATACGGTTTTCGGAAGTCTGGTCTTTCAGGCGTTTTCTGATATGCATGGAAAGCATATCCCAATCGCTGCATTCCGAACCTTCAGGAAGAATATCATGCATGACAAGCTCCTGCGATACACGCAGAGCCGCCTCTGTATAATTCCTGCCCTTGATGCTGATGACAACAGCCCTCTGCCTTTCATTTCCGTCTATCTCATTGGCAGCCATTTTGAGAAGGGAACTTTTGCCAAGCTGACGACCGCCGTACACAAGATTGACACCGTTATAGAGTTCAATTTGTTCCAATTCGGTTTTTCTGCCCGTAAACAGTTCGGGCGGCATATCCGCATTGGGTTTCGGACAGAACGGCTGATTATACGCAAACGGCATTCCTGCCGCCATCAGTATACGGCTGACACTGCCTGCCTGATAGTGCTTTGCAAGATACAGCAAAAGCACTCTGTCGATGAGTAAAAATGTCTTTGAAAGCGATTTTTCCTCTTTGATTTTCCTTGCAAAACGCCGTCTTTCCTCTTTGCTCAAAGCCCAGTTGAGAATCACAACGGTATTTTGCGAAACGCTGTTGACTTCACGGAATTTATCAATTAACTGGTCTGTATTGAATCTGCCGTCAAGGAACAGGACTCTGATCCCCTCATTTTCGGGAAGTGAACCGAATGCGGGTATGGGGTGAGGATAATTTACCTTGCCCGTCTTTTTCCTGACGGTGACGGTATACATATCTTCATTGGTGGAATTAATTTCAGAAGTGCTTTCCACGGCAAATCCAAGCTGTGCCATAAGTTTGGAAACCCTGTCGGCTGTGGCAGGCTTTGACGCAGGCCAGTTCTGTATCAGTGAAACGCCGCCACGCAGTTCCTTATTGATACCATAGATATTGCTTGCTTTCTGCAAAGCCCTTTCCACATTCCTTGTGTTGTAATAGGAACAGAGTGCCTTTTGCAGACTGCTGTTGGCATCCGATGAAACGGCTCTGTGAAGTGTTTCATATTCCGCCATGAAGCTCCTGAATGTTTCCAGAGGCTCTTTTGAAAAATCCGTGATATTCCTGATATCCCCACGCCTGATGCAATTCAGGATATTTTCGGCAACGGAGAAGTTTCTTTCTTCGATATACTCTTTGATCTTCTCCCTGCTGTAGATACCGAAATCATATTTTTCGTCATTGGCGATATCATTGAGCTGC
>CAMHPW010000080.1 GCA_946187095.1 uncultured Clostridia bacterium
CTCTTTTATAAAGTTTTGTGGCAGGTACGGGCTATTACATCAAGCTGCTGTTCTCTTGTCAGGTCTATGAATTTGACAGCATAGCCCGATACACGAATCGTAAAGTTAGCATATTCCTCTTTTTCGGGGTGTTCCATAGCATCAAGGAGTTTTTCCGTACCGAATACGTTGACATTCAAATGATGTGCCCCTTGGTCAAAGTAGCCGTCCATTACCTGTACAAGATTGTTGATTCTCTCCTGTTCATCATGTCCCAGAGCGTCGGGGTGAATCGTCTGTGTATTGGAAATACCGTCCAAAGCCCAGTGATACGGCAGTTTCGCAACGGAATTCAGGGAAGCAAGCAAGCCGTTTTTCTCTGCACCGTAACTCGGATTTGCACCCGGAGCAAGAGGTGCCCCTGCACGCCTGCCGTCAGGCATATTGGAAGTTGCCTTTCCGTAAACGACATTTGATGTGATCGTCAGAATAGAAGTAGTCGCTTCGGAATTTCTGTATGTATGGCGTTTCTTTATTTTCTCAAGGAAAGTTTTCAGTACCCAGAGGGCTATGTCATCTGCACGGTCATCATCATTTCCGTAACGTGGGAAATCGCCTTTTGTCGAGAAGTCCACAGTGATTCCTGCATCGTCTCTGATTGGCTTTACAGTCGCATATTTAATGGCACTCAAAGAATCTACGACATGAGAAAAGCCTGCAATGCCCGTTGCAAAAGTTCTCCTTACGTCTGTATCGATCAAAGCCATTTCAGCGGCCTCATAGTAATATTTATCATGCATATACTGAATAAGATTCAGCGTATTGACATACAAGCCTGCCAGCCAGTCCATCATAATTTCATATTTCTCTATGACTTCATTGTAATCGAGAATTTCGGATTTAATCGGGCTGTAAGCAGGTGCTACCTGTTCACGGTTTTTCGCATCGACACCGCCATTGATGGCATACAAAAGACATTTTGCCAAATTGGCCCTTGCCCCGAAAAACTGCATTTCTTTACCCGTCTGCGTTGCGGAAACACAGCAGCATATCGAATAGTCATCGCCCCATACGGGTTTCATGACATCATCATTTTCATACTGAACCGAACTTGTATTGATAGATACCTTTGCGGCGTATTTCTTGAATTTTTCGGGAAGTGCCGAAGAATATAATACCGTCAGATTCGGTTCGGGAGAAGGTCCCATATTTTCAAGTGTATGCAGGAAACGGAAATCGTTTTTCGTTACCATAGAACGTCCGTCTACACCAATGCCTGCCACTTCGAGAGTTGCCCAGACGGGATCGCCCGAAAACAGTTCATTATATGACGGAATCCTTGCAAATTTCACCATTCTGCACTTCATGACAAAATGGTCAATGAGTTCCTGAGCCTCTTTTTCCGTAATAACACCGTCATTCAAATCTCTTTCAATGTATATATCAAGGAAAGTTGAAACTCTGCCGACACTCATAGCTGCACCGTTCTGTGTTTTGATAGCCGCAAGATAACCGAAATACAGCCATTGTACAGCCTCTTTTGCATTTGTTGCAGGCTGTGAAATGTCATAGCCGTATATTTTCGCCATTTCCTTCATGCCCTGCAAGGCTCTTATCTGCTTGGCAAGTTCTTCACGAAGTCTGATAACGTCATCTGTCATGGTGCCGTCACCGCAGTTTGCCAAATCCTGTTTCTTGTATGCAATAAGATTGTCGATACCGTAAAGGGCAACTCGTCTGTAGTCACCAACGATTCTGCCACGACCGTATGTATCGGGCAAACCTGTGATAATTTTATTGTGTCTTGCCTTTTTCATTTCGGGGGTGTATGCGTCAAATACGCCCTGATTATGAGTCGTGACATATTCCGTGAATATCCTGTGAATTTCGGGATCGGGTGTATAGCCGTTGGAAGTACAAGCCTGTTCCGCCATTTTGATACCGCCGAAAGGCATGAATGCTCTTTTGAGCGGAAGGTCTGTCTGCAAGCCGACGATCTTTTCCAGTTCGGGTTCATCTTCAATGACATATCCTGCACCGTAGGAAGTCAGGCTTGAAACAATTTTTGTTTCCATGTCAAGAATACCGCCCTGAGCTCTTTCGACTTTCTGATATTCCTGCACTTTGTTCCAGAGTTTTTCTGTAGCCTGTGTAGGACCTTCAAGGAAAGATTCATCACCGTCATAGGAATGATAATTTTTCTGAATAAAATCTCTTACGTTTATCTCTTGTTTCCACATTCTGCCTTCAAAGCCATGCCATGCCTTATCATTTTCCATTCTCTTGAACATACACAAAAACTCCTTCTCATAAAATCTCTGATTAAATAATATAGCCGTTTCAGAGATTTGTCAACATCTGAAACGGCTGTCACAAAATAATCGCTTTTATATACAAAATATACGCATTATTATAATTGCAAATAGACAAATTCACAATCAAAATTGCTCTCCAAATACTATATATTGTGTTTCGGCTTGGCAGAGATACTATATATTGTGTTTTTTCTTTATTGAATGGTTTTTAAAAAGTCCGTGAAATAGTCGGGTAAAGGTGCAGAGAATGATAAAATTTCATTGGTTCGGGGGTGCGTGAATGAAATATAATAAGCGTGCAGACACTGTCCGTTGAGTTTCGCAAGATAATTTTTACCGCCGTAAACAGGATCACCTGCAACGGGATGTCCGATATAAGCCATGTGTACTCTGATCTGATGGGTACGCCCCGTTTCAAGAGTCAGTTCAAGATGGGTATAGCCGCTGTAACGTGCAAGCACCTGATAATGCGTCACGGCATTTCTGGAATTTTTGAGAGTAACCGCCATTTTTTTACGGTCTGTCGGATGTCTGCCGATGGGGGCATTAATTGTACCCGAATCATCTTTGATATTCCCGACTACTACAGCCTGATATTTTCGGGTAAAAGAATGTGCTTTGATCTGTTCGGCAAGGAGATGATGGGCAAAATCATTTTTTGCCACGATCAGAAGTCCGCTGGTATCTTTATCAATTCTATGAACGATTCCGGGACGGATAACGCCGTTGATACCCGAAAGCCTGTCACCGCAGTGATACATCAGGGCATTCACAAGAGTCCCCGTATAATTGCCTGTTGCAGGGTGCACGACCATTCCACGAGGTTTATTGACAACAAGCAAGTCATCATCTTCATAGACGATATCCAGCGGTATATCTTCGGGAAGGGCTTCACATATTTCAGGTTCGGGAAGGTTGATTGTAATTTCATCACCTGTTTTGAGTTTCATATTTTTATCGGGAATCTTGCCGTTGACGGACACACAGCCGTCTGCAATGAGTTTCTGAACGGCGGAACGTGTCAGTTCATCGGCATTTTCCGCAATATATTTATCGATTCTCTGATTGACGGCATTTTCATCGGCAGTGAAATATAATTCATTCATGTTTTTTCTCCCCAAATGAGATCAAAACCGAAATGATCATGAGAACCGCCCCTATTGTGACACAGCAGTCCGCAAAATTGAATACAGGCGAAAAAAACGAAAATGACAGGTAATCAATGACGTATCCCCTGAAAACACGGTCTGTCAGATTGCCGATACCGCCGCCTATGATCAGCGTGGAAGCGATATAAAACAATTTGCCTTGGAATATTTTTTTCACGATCATGTAGATGAATATGCCTATAAAAACGACTGTCATCAGGGAGAAAAACCAGAACATTCCCTGAAACATTCCGAAAGCGATCCCCCTGTTCTCGACATAGACAAGTGAAAAAATGCTGTCCGCTACGGACATATAGCCGACAGGCTTCAGATTTTCAAGCACAAAATATTTGATGATCTGGTCGATAACTGCCAGAACTGCCGAACATACAAGTATAATTGTCAAAGTAACTGCCAAAATGATCACCTCTTGCAATAGTAAAGGGGAAACTGTTGGTTAGTTTCCCCGATTTTTTCAGCCTTTTTCATTGATATAATTGATCTTGAGACCGTCAAATTTCTGAGCCATACCCGTTGAATTGAAAACCACTTCCTCTTCGGGAAGTTCCGCACCGCCTTTTTCAACGATGATATGCCTGCCGTCTTTTTTCGGGATAACGGCTTTTTCGGCATCTTCCTTGAGTTTTTCAACGACTTCATCGGCTTTGAGCGGTTTTTCCGTAGGATAATTTTCCGCCATGCTTTCCTGATATTTGCGGCATTCCTCTCCGCAGGGAAGATTTTCCGTGAATTCCACCTGTTTTTTGTACATTTCAAGGAGCTTCTCCCTGAACTTCACGGATTCATCCTGCAGAACGGAGATATAAACCTTCTGGTCTTCTATCATTCTGTTATTTTCTTCAACGCACTGTGCGGAATTGGAAAGGGCACTGTCAAGGATCATCCTTGCCTTTTCGCCTGCCTCATAGAGATTGTTTTCGGCAGTTTTTTCGGATTCCGCAACGATCTTCTGTGACTTTTCGGCTGCTTCACTGATAATTTTTTCCGCTCTGGAAGAGGCATCTTTCATGAGTTTTTTAGCTGCCATTTCAGCAGTGATGATGGCATTCTGCACACTGTCAGCCTTTTCCTCATGCACTTTCAGTTTTTCCCTGAGTTCAGCTATTTCTTTTTCAAGTTCCTTCACAGTCTCTGTCACTTCATCCACAAAGTTGTCTACGTCACTGCATACATATCCCCTTGATGAAAAAAAACGTGATGTTTCCCTGAAGCTCGCATTTTCTATGTCACTCAATTTCAGCATTCCGATCGTCCTTCCCAAAAAAATTCACAATGCCTGTGTTATGTATCAGAAATAAACATTGTCACTTTCCACTTCGTCCACAAATTCATCGCCTGTAAGATCGATATTGCTCGGCATAACGATATATGTATCCTCGGCAACTCTTCTGATATTGCCGCTGTGGGCGTATGCGACACCGCCCAGAAAGTCGATGATCCTCTTGGCAACGTCTTTATTTGTCTGTTCCATGTTGAGGATCAGGGTATCACCCTCGATAAATCTGTCTGCCATTGTAGTAACGTCCTTATCGAATGTTTCAGGCTTGAAAAGCACAAGATGCACTTTGCTGTCATCAGCAGGGGCAGCCTCGCCGCCGTTTGCATTGTCAGGCTGTCCGCCCTGATCATTGTTCTGCTGAGGCTGTTCGGGAGCTGCTGCTTCCTGTGCAGGTTCAGCCGGTTCTTCCTCGTCATAGTAACCTTCAAAGTCATCCATATTTTCATCCTCCTCAGGCTGCTTCATCATGTTAGCAAATCTATCTTTCCAACTGCTCATAAAAACTTTCCTCCATTTTTGTTATTCACCTGTAAATTCTTCTGCCGAAAAGGCGGGAACCGATCCTCACCATATTCGCACCCGAAAGTACAGCTTCTTCATAATCATCGGACATCCCCATTGAAAGATAGTCCATGTATATATTATCCATTTTTTTGGCTGGAATGTCAATAAATAATTCATGCATTTTGTCAAAAAATTTACAAACGTCGGTTTTTTTCTCACATATTGGCGGTACTGACATCAGTCCTCTCACTTTTATGGCAGGCATCTCGGATATCCTGCCCAGAAGTTCCTCCAGTTCCTCTGTGAGAACGCCCGATTTATTTTCCTCCCTGCCGATATTCACCTCGATCAGTATATCCGAAACAAGTGAATTCTTCACACTCTGCTTTGATATCTCACCGGCGAGCTTTACGCTGTCCACAGACTGTATCATGGAAACTTTATCGATGATCTGCCTTACTTTGTTTGTCTGCAGATGCCCTATGAACTGCAGGTCACAGTTGTTCAGATCATATTCGTCATATTTTGACAAAAGCTCCTGTACTTTG
>CAMHPW010000081.1 GCA_946187095.1 uncultured Clostridia bacterium
TGCGCCCTTCTATCTTGAAAGAATCAAGCCCTGCACGAACCATTAAGATCCATATCCATAAAAACAACATCTGGACGTAATTTCATAAAATCAATCAATGGAAAGACTATCTCCCCCAGCACGTTGGAAAAGACGGCTTTTCCAAAGACCATATCGATGACATTTCCATCGAATATATCGACAGGTTCATTCTGGAAACGTGCCGTGGTGAATGGAATCATAAAATGAATTGTGTGTTCGTGATAGTGTTGTTCACGCTGAACGGTGTTACTCATGTATCCGTTGTCCTGTCCTGCATGACGCTTGTCGGAAATGTTCCTTTTTTCATCATTCAGCGATACAACCGTTTCAGGCTGCAAAGACTCAAGAAAACCATTTTACGCAGGCTGAAAAGACAAAATAAAATGCTTGTCTGCACAACTGCCGAAAACGAAAGTGAAAGTGTGACGGAGTGAAATAGTATGGATTGGTTTTTTGCCGAAAATGTCGGGCAGACTCATCTCATCACAGGTGAGGATGCCGTACATATCACTAAATCGTTAAGAATGTCCGTAGGCGAAGTCATCACCCTATGCGACAAAAATAAAATCGAACATCTCTGCAAAATAGAGAGAATCTCCCCTGAAGGCGTACAGGTGAAAGTCATCACCGAAACGGAATGCCGGAATGAACCGACTGTCGAAGTGACACTTTTTGCCGCTCTCACAAAAGGCGACAAAATGGAAACCGTCATTCAGAAAGCCGTTGAACTCGGTGTTCATGCCGTCGTGCCTGTTCTCACGGACAGGTGCATCTCACGCCCCGATGCAAAAGCCGCTGTCAAAAAACAACAGCGTTATCAGAAAATCGCTTCACAGGCGGCTATGCAGTCAAGACGGGGCATTATCCCCGAAATACATGAACTGACCGACCTGAAAAAAGCCGCCGAAATGCTCACGGATTTCGACAAGTCCGTTTTATTCTATGAAGGCGGCGGAAAGCCTGTCAGGGAGATCATAACCCTCTCGGATAAAAAAATTGCCGTATTCACAGGAAGTGAAGGCGGCTTTGAAGAAAGTGAAGTCGAACTTCTCACAAATCACGGTGCAGTCACAGCTACCCTCGGCAAACGTATTTTACGAGCGGAAACAGCCCCTTTGGCTGTCCTTTCAATTATCATGTTCCATACGGGAAATCTGGAATAGGAGTGAAATTTTTATGGCAGTACAGGCAGTACCCACAAAAGGCAATCTGATGAATTTCAAAAAGTCCCTTGCCCTTGCCAAAAACGGCTATGAACTTCTCGACAAGAAAAGAAATATCCTTGTCCGTGAAATGATGACGCTGATCGACAGGGCGGCTGAAATTCAGGATAAAATAGATATTACTTACAGCAAGGCATATCTTGCCCTGCAAAAAGCAAACATCACTTTGGGTTATATAGATGACCTTGCAAAGACCGTTCCCACAGACGATTCCCTGAAACTTTCCTACAGGAGCGTCATGGGAGTGGAGATTCCTATCGTCACCATTGACGAAAGCCTTGAAGAAAAGGGCTTGTTTTACGGTCTCGGCTCAACAAATGAAGATTTCGATGAAGCCTATATGTGTTTCAGGGAAGTGAAACGGCTGACGGCTGACCTTGCGGAAGTCGAAAACAGCGTTTACAGACTTGCAGACGCTATCAAGAAAACGCAGAAACGTGCCAATGCTCTCAAAAATATCATGATACCACGTTTTGAGGAAACCGTGAAATTCATTACAGATGCCCTTGACGAAAAGGACAGAGAAGAATTCTCCCGCCTGAAAGTCATCAAGGCTCAGAAAACAGAAACTGCGGAGGACTAAAAATTGAATATTTTAGACTATCTTGACTGGCGTGGAGATATCCTGTTCCGTGAAAGAGACCTGAATGAAGTCGATAACCTGATATTTGCGACTCTTGCCTATACGGACATGAAAGACCTCATTCAAGAGAATACCACCATTTACGAGTTATACAAAGCCTATATTGCTGCAGGCTATGACCAGTCGCATATGATCATCAATCCGTTCAGACTGCTCGAAAAAGCCGCCCATTCACAGCGTTACAAAGATGTACTTGTCAAGTATTATGTCAATAATATCGACACGGAAAAACATCTTCAGTTTTCGGCGGTCACATTTCTGTTTGACGATAAAGTTTATGTGGCATTCCGTGGCACAGACAATACTCTTGCCGGCTGGCGTGAAGATTTCAACATGAGTTATCTCCACAACACTCCCGGACAGTATGAAGCAATGGAATATCTCAATAAAGCTGCCGAAAAATTCAGCGGTGAACTGGTTGTCGGCGGTCATTCCAAAGGCGGAAATTTTGCCGCTTATGCCGCTGCATTCTGCAATGCCCCCGTCAAAAAGAGAATCTCAAAAGTATATTCCAATGACGGTCCGGGATTCAACAGCAGTATCGTCAATTCCGATGAATACAAATCCATCATTCCCAGAACCGAACATATCATTACCGATTCCTCCGTTGTGGGAATCCTTCTTTCACATAAACTCAAAAGCACCGTAATAAAAAGCAGTGCCTTTGGTATCGACCAGCATGATCCGTATACTTGGAACGTCATTGGCACACATTTTGAAAAAGCTGACAGTCTTTCCGTATCCAGTGTGTTCATGAATGATACAGCGGAAAAATGGATCAATTCCCTCAGTGATGAAAGCAAGAAAATTCTTATCAATTCCATATTTGATTCACTGGAATCTTCGGGTGCATCAACTCTCAATGATATTGCCGACAAAAAATGGGAAGTCTACAATGCCGCTACAAAGGCTATCGCCCTTTTGAGTATCGAAAAAAAGAATGATATCGGCAACTCGATCAAAAAACTGTTCGATGCAGGAAAAGATACTATCATAAAAGGTCTTAACCGCAATCAGTAATTACCGTCATAAAAAAGCCGCTTTCTTTGCGAAAAGAAAGCGGCTTTTGCCATTTTCAATATATTCCCTGTACAGTGACTTCACCTGATGATATACAGATTTTTTCATTGTCCTGCGTTTCTATCACCAATTCACCCAATGTTGTAATATCCACTGCTTTTCCTGTCAGAATACTTCCGCCATGCTGTACGGAAACTTCTCTGCCCAGTGTTGCACAAAGCTTTTTGAAATCTTCCATATCCGCTATCGAAATACTGACAAGAAATGAACTCAGCACTTTATCAAGCGATTCAAGAACTTTACCGAAAAATGCGGATTTATCTGTTATTTTGCCTGTTTCTATCAGCAATGACGTTGCCTTGTTTTTGATTTCATCGGGAAATTCCGCATTGTTTACATTGATTCCTATCCCTATCAGTATATAATCCAGACGGTCACTTTGTGCCGCCATTTCCGTAAGGATACCGCATATTTTCCTGTTCTCTATGATAATATCATTAGGCCATTTTATTCTTGCGTCAAGTCCCGTATATTCCCTTATCGCAAGGCATACCGCATAGCCGCTTGCAAGCGTAATCGACGCTATATCACTCGGCGGCAAATCCGCCCTCAGAAAAATTGAAAAATACAAACCGCCTTTATCCGACTTCCACTGCCTGCCGAATCTGCCTTTGCCTGCCGTCTGGGTATACGCACATACAACCGTTCCGCTTTCCTCTCCGTCACGGGCAAGCCTTTTCAGTTCATTATTCGTGGAATCCGTGCTTTTCAGCACAATCAGCTTTTTGCCGACAGTTTCCCCATGAAATCCTACCTTTTCCTCATCTATCATGTCAAAATCATTTTCCAGTTTATAACCTCTGTTGCGAACAGATGTGATCATATATCCGTCATCTCTTAACTGCCCAATATGTTTCCATACTGCACTTCTTGTGATATTCAATGAATGGCTCAATTCCTCTCCCGAAATATATCCCTCTGTATTTTTCAGTGCAGAAAGTATTTTATTTTTCATATTTCCACCCTGATCACTTTTTTAAGTTCAAAGATTATTTTTTCCAGATCTTCATCAATTTTCTCTTTATGATTAAATAAATCTCCAAAGAGATGATTGATGTTTTCTTCAAAGTTATCGGGCAAGATTTTACATTTTTCACTGCAAATGCGAATGAGTCTTTTTTCACCCGTATGAGTCAGATTATTCAATGCAAATATGATATCGAAATACGATTCCATAAAAGCTGAGGTTCTGTGATTGATACTTATTATATCATCTCTTTCAACAGCTTTTTTTATCTGAAATTGATAGGCAGGCATTTTATCGGATAAAAGTGCAAGATTCCTTTTTATAATATTCTCTTTGAGTTTTTCGGGATATTCAACGGAAAATCTTTTTTGAGCCTGTGCAAGTCTGCCGTTTCTGTCAAAGATGATTTTTGAATTTATCAGATTGTGCCATATACACGTAGTATATCCGTTATGTGCATGATATCTCTCAACGACATCAGCCACATCTTCACATATATCATTCAAATCACGATACAGTATATCTATGTCAATACCGTTTTTAAGAGTGCAGTTATCTTCATATTCCCAAAAATGATTTCCTATTTCCATGTATGAACAAAATTCCGACAATATATTTTTTCTGTCAGTTTCAGGAATATTTTCAGTACAGTATACATATACGTCATAATCGGATTTTTCGTCAAAGATTTTCCCTGCCCTCGAACCCCCAAGGGCGATTGCCTCAACACAGGATATTTCTTTGAATTTATCAAACAATTTTTCAATCATGTCAATTTCCCCTCATTTTCCAAATCCAGAATACATTATATCACATCTTATCCATCTTTTCAATACGAAAATATGCAAAATATACTCTTTTTTCTTGACAAAAAAAGATGAGAGTTATAAAATAGATAATGATGTATTATATACAAATCAAGAAAAAAGGGTGATTGAAAGAATGAAATACGAACAGCTTGCAGGCAAACCGAATATTTCCGAAATTCAGGATTATGTCCTCAATTTCTGGAAGAAAAACAAGGTCTTTGAAAAGTCTGTCGATAAAGAGGCTAAAGGTGAAAAGGTCTTTTATGACGGTCCTCCGTTCCCGACAGGAAAACCTCATCACGGCACGATCCTTGTATCATTCATCAAAGACATGATCGCACGTTATCAGACCATGCGTGGCTATAAAGTGCCTCGTGTATGGGGCTGGGACTGCCACGGTCTGCCTATCGAAAATCAGGCGGAAGTTCAGCTCGGCATCAATGACAAGAATATTATTGAAAATTCTCTCGGCATTGACAAATTCAATGACAAGTGCTATGAGATCGTTTCGGGCAACAATGAAGCATGGAAAGAATACGTTGAAATGATGGCTCGCTGGGTGGATTATGACGGTGCTTACAAAACCATGAACCCCTCTTTCATGGAAAGTGTCATGTGGGCTTTCAAACAGTGCTATGACAAAGGGCTTATCTACAGGGATTACCGTGTAACCCCCTATTGTACTCACTGTGAAACCTCTCTGTCTATCTCCGATACAAGAGAATCCGATTCCACCCGTCCCCGTCAGGACAGATGGATCATTGCCAAATTCAAAACTGATGAAGTTATCAACGGCAAGACCGTTTATTTCCTTGCATGGACAACGACTCCGTGGACACTTCCCTCTAACCTGTGTCTTGCAGTAGGCGAAACGCTTGACTACTCCTTTGCAGATGTAGGCGAAGAGATATTTATTGCCTGTACAAACGTCCTCCCGAAATATACGAAAATTTTCGGTGAAAAGCCTGTTATCGTGAAAGAGTGCAAAGGCTCTGACCTTGTAGGCATGGAATATGAACCGTTGTTCCCCTACTTTGCAAATCTCAAG
>CAMHPW010000082.1 GCA_946187095.1 uncultured Clostridia bacterium
CTCACATCAAAATATGGAGGAAGATTTTTCAGAGAAAAACACAATATAGAAGAACCAAAAAAATCTGAACTCAAAAGAAAAACTGTTCTGTGTCTTCTATGCACAAAACGGTAATCCGACAGATTCCGCAAGGCTTGCAGGTTATGAAAATCCCGATAAAGACGGCTCTCTTTTACTTGTCCGTGAGGATATTGCCAATTATATCAGCTCTCTTTATCAACAGAATTTGCAGTATCTTTCAAAAAAAGCCGTTTCGGGCTATGAAAGGCTTGCTTTCGGAAATATTTCCGATGCCGTGAAACTCATGTTTTCGGACAGTCCCGAAAATCTCGAAAATTACGACCTTTTCAACGTAGCCGAAATCAAACGCCCCAAAGACGGTGCTATGGAGATAAAATTCTTTGACCGCCTGAAAGCTCTCGAAAAACTGGAATTGCTCAACAAGCCCGATAAAAGCACTACTTCCGATTTTTACAATGCCATTCTCGGCGGTCTGAAAAATTCCCAAAGTGACGGTGATGAACCATGAGTTTCGTGCCGTTTTCCAAAAAACAGCTTGAAGTCCTCAACTGGTGGACACCTTCAAAGCCTACTGCAAAATGTGACGGCATTATCTGTGACGGTGCCGTCAGAAGCGGAAAAACTCTTTGTATGAGCGTTTCTTTCATCTCATGGGCGATGCTGTATTTCAAAAATACGGCTTTTGCCATCTGCGGCAAAACCATCAAATCCGTCAAGAGAAATGTTGCGGTGCCTTTGGTCAGTGCCCTGCGTGATATCGGCTTTGAAGTCAATGAAAAAGCGGCTTCCAATGTCTTTGAAGTTTTTCTCAACGACAGGAAAAATACGTTCTATCTCTTTGGTGGACGTGATGAAAGCTCTGCCGCTCTCATTCAGGGCATGACACTCGGCGGCGTACTCTTTGATGAAGTCGCCTTAATGCCCCGTTCTTTCGTCGAACAGGCGATCGCAAGATGTTCTCTTGAAAAGTCTAAACTCTGGTTCAACTGCAATCCCGAATACCCTCAGCACTGGTTTCACCGTGAATGGATCAAAAAGATAAAAGAAAAAAATATGTTCTATATCCATTTCACTATGAATGACAATCCCTCTCTTTCCCCGAAAATCCGTGAACGCTATCAGAATCTCTATTCGGGCAGCTTTTATGACCGTTTCGTTCTGGGCAAATGGGTGGCTACCGAAGGTCTTGTCTATCCGTTCATGTCAGATGACTCTATGTTCTGCGACATTCCCAAAGGAGATTTTTCCGAATTTGCCGTTTCCTGCGACTATGGCACCGTGAATCCCGCCTCTTTCGGCTTATGGGGACACCTGGGCAATACATGGTACAGAATTGATGAGTATTATTATAACTCTCGTGTCGAGGGTTCATCACGCACCGATGAAGAACATTACAATGGTTTATGTCAGCTTGTCGGGGGCAGAAATATTTCAACTGTCGTTGTCGATCCGTCTGCCGCCAGTTTCATCGAAGTCATCAGGCGGCATGGAAAATATACCGTCAAGCCTGCCAAAAACAATGTCCTTGACGGTATCCGTCAGACAAGCACTGCCCTCAAACAGGGCAAAATCAAAATCTGCAAAAACTGCCGTGACAGTATCAATGAATTCGGTCTTTACCGTTGGGATACGGGCGGCAAAGATTCTCCCGTGAAAGAAAATGACCATGCTATGGACGATATCCGCTATTTTGTCACTACTGTCGTGAATGAAGAAACTGACGATTTTTTCGTCTTTGCGTCTGACAGATAAAAAATTTGGAGGTGATATATATTGGCTCTCTTTAACTTCCTCAGCAGAAAAAAGCCTGAACTTGATATTCAGACTTTTTCTGCCGATGGATTCCACTCAAATCTTTCTTTTATGTCAAATTCTTCTGTCTGTGAGAGAAATCTCTATAAAGAACTCAAAAACACCGTTCCCGTGATTGATGCCGCCATTTATAAAATTATCCGTCTGATAGGCAATTTTTCCATCAAGACAAATTCCGAAACGCTTGATAAAGAAATCAATCAATTCCTGAAAAATATCCGTGTGAATGCCTGTGAAACAGGTATCACAAGCTTTCTTTCCTGCTATCTCGAACAAATGCTTGTTTACGGTACAGCCGTAGGCGAAATCGTTCTCGACAGGAAACATAAGCATATTTCCGCTCTTTATAACGCTTCTCTTGATAACGTTCAGCTTATTTCCGACGGAAATCCGCTTGATATCAAAATTTGTACCCAAAATTCCGACGGCTCTCTTTCAGAAGTGAAATATCCGTCACTCATTCTCTGCAATTCCATCATGCCCGAACCAAGTCAGATTTACGGTACGTCCATTTTAAAGGGCTTACCCTTTGTCGGCAATATTCTCATGAAAATATTCACTGCCATCGGCACAAATTGGGACAGAGTCGGAAATGTGCGTTTCGCCGTTTCCTACAAGCCCAATGACAATGAACGTGCCTTTTCCAAAGACCGTGCAAAAATTATTGCAGATGAATGGAGCAAGGCGATGAAAAGCACTTCTCCCAAAGATTTTATTACCGTCGGTGATGTCAGCATTAAAGTCATTGGGGCGGAAAATCAGATTCCCGACAGCAATATCCCTGTTCGTCAGCTTCTGGAGCAGATCACGGCTAAACTTTCCATACCGCCGTTCTTACTCGGTCTTTCATGGTCTACTACGGAAAGAATGTCCGCTCAGCAGGCGGATATCCTGACAAGTGAACTCGAATATTACCGCTGTATCCTCAAT
Source organism: uncultured Clostridia bacterium (assembly GCA_946187095.1). GTDB lineage: Bacteria > Bacillota > Clostridia > Oscillospirales > Acutalibacteraceae > UBA1213. The sequence goes on from CAMHPW010000082.1 coordinate 2,764, forward strand.
TCGACTATCACAAAAATCTGTGATATCTATTTCAGACTCAACGGCATTAAAACCGATTTTGAGATCGTCTGGAATAACATTAACTTGCAAGATGAAGTGGAGCTTGCCCGTGCAAGACTTCTCAATGCACAGGCTCAAAAATTGGAAAACTCTTTCAGAAAGGACTGATATTTTGAATAAAAACGACATTCGTGAGGGTGAACTTGAACTTATTAACAAGCATACAAGAACCCCTCTCACTGAAAATGATGTTTATGCATTTTCCGTTATACTTTGCGACAACGACATTGACCGTGATTTTGAACGCTTTTCCGACAATGCCCTTGATGAGCTGGCAAAGCTCTTTGACGGCGTGACAGGCATTGCAGACCATAATCCCAAATCTGCCAATCAGACGGCAAGGATATTTTCCTGCAAAGCCGAATTTGTCCCCGACAGATTCACTTCCGACGGTAAGCCCTATAAACGTCTTTTTGCCCGTGCGTATGTGCCGAAATCTCAGAAAGATTTTATCACATCTCTCGAAAGCGGCATTAAAAAAGAAGTCAGTATCGGCTGTTCCGTGAAAAAGCGTATCTGTTCGGTATGCGGCAGGGATATTTCCCTTTGTTCCCATATCAAAGGCGAATATTACAACAATAAACTTTGCTTTGTCACTCTCGACAAGCCCACAGATGCGTATGAATGGTCATTCGTTGCCGTGCCTGCCCAGAAAAATGCAGGCGTTATCAAAAATTTCAACCCGAAAGGAATAGACTCAATGAACATTGAAAAACGTCTTTTCAGCGGTGAAGAACAGACTTTTTCCGCTGATGAAATAAGAGAACTGGCTGAAACATTCCGTTCCCTTAAACAGAAAGCCGCTGACGGCGAAATTTACCGCAGCAGCCTTATCAAAGAAATCAAAACGCTTTCTGCTTTTGCACTTCCCGATATTTCGGCAGAAACGCTCGAAAATATCACCAATGCCTTGTCCGTTAGTCAGCTTAATGAACTTATCAAGGCTTTTGAAGCGAAAACTGCTGATATGCTCCCTGTTGAACCCCAGCTTTCAAAAAGCGGTTCCAACCGCTCTGCAAACAACACTATCTATAAAAATATTTAAGGAGGATTTTTTTCTATGACAGTATCTTTTGACGGCTACAATGCCAATACCATTACTTTTGAGGCGGCAAGCGGTGTAACAGTAGGCTTGCCTGTCATGATATCCGCTAACGGTAAGGTTTCCAATGCGACTTCTGCATTTTGCGGTGTCTGCAAGTCCCTGAAAAACGGCTATGCCGCCGTACAGCTTGACGGTTATGTCCGTCTGCCTTATACAGGCTCTATCGCTGTCGGCTACAAGCAGCTTGTCGTTGATGACGGCGAGATCAAAGTTGACACTACCAACGGCAGAGAACATCTTGTAATCGATGTCGATTCCACTACCAATACCGCAGGTATTATTCTTTAAAAGGAGGATTTTTTAATATGGCTTTCTACGATTCTATCAAACTTGAAAAAGGTATGTATGCAAACGGCAGATCACTTACCGAAACTCTGGAGGAACTCGATCCCTCCGCAAATTACAAAAATACAGATATGGACGGTCTCGATGCATTCCAGCGACAGCTTAAAAGATATGATATCAAAGTGGGCGGCTCTCATTCCGATGACGTTCAGAAATTCTTTCAGACGGCAAATTCCGCTGTGCTTTTCCCTGAATATATCGCCCGTGCCGTCAGGCAGGGCATGAAAAGTGCTGATGTGCTTTCCGATATCATAGCCGCTAAAACTTTCATCAATGGCTTGGACTACCGTTCTGTGACATCTTCTCCTGTCGGTGAAAATAACAGTATCGTGGCAGAGGGAGCGGAACTTCCTCAGACTGAAATTAAAACCAATCCCAATCTTGTCAGCCTGACAAAGCGTGGCAGAGTGCTTACGGCTTCCTATGAAGCTCTCAAATATCAGCGTCTTGATATTTTCACTGTAACACTTCGTCAGATCGGTGCATATATAGCAAGAGAACAGCTTTCTGATGCGGTCAATGTCCTCGTCAACGGTGACGGCGGCAACAATGCCGCTGAAACCATTACAGAAAGCGGCAGTTTTTCATACAGCTCTCTGCTCAAACTCTGGGCAGGTCTTGCACCTTATGAACTCAACACAATCATTGCCCCGCCTGCTCTCATTCAGCAAATTCTCGCATTCTCCGAAATGAAAGATGCCAATGCAGGTCTTGACTTCCACGGTACAGGCAAAATGCTTACTCCTCTCGGTGCAAAATTGATTTGTGCCCCGACTCTTGCAAGCAATAAAATTATCGGTCTTGATAAAAACTGTGCTTTGGAGATGATACAGTCGGGCGGTATTGTCATAGACTCCGACAAGCTCATTGACAGACAGCTTGGCTGTACTGCTATCAGCTGTACAACAGGCTTTTCAAAGATATTCACCGACGCTGCAAAAGTCCTTTCAATTTAAAGGAGGCGTTGACGGTTGGATATTGAAAATATTATTTCCGTTTTCAGCCGTCTTTCAGGCTCTGACGAGGAAACTTCTGTAAACTTCCGCTTTATGTGCGAAACTGCAAAAGACTACATAACTGCACACTTAAAGCCCGATTCCGATACAAGCAGCTGCTGCGGCAAACTCGAATTTGCTGCGGCAGCCCTTGCATATTACAGATATATTCTCTGGTCAATCACTGAAAGCGGCGGTGATATTACCGTTGGTGACATTTCCGTAAAGTCATCTTCTTCAATTCTCGCAAACGCTCAGAAAATCTGTGAACAGGCTTTTTCTGATATTTCCGATGTATTTGACAACGGCTATTTTGTATTCGGGGTGATGTGATATGGACAGGATTCAAAAAGCCATACAAAAACTTGGCATACCCGTTTCTATAGGGACAAAATCAGGTCTTGCCGTGATATATCCCGAAAAATCGGGGAATATCACTCATACATCTGAGGGACATTCCGACAGCGGAAAATATATTCTCTTTGCCGAAACATCTCTGCTTGAAAATGCAAAGTACGGTGA
>CAMHPW010000083.1 GCA_946187095.1 uncultured Clostridia bacterium
AAAGAAAAACAAGACCAGAAAAAGCAATTAGAGTATGAAATGGCGGATAAAAATCGACAAAATAAAATCGATGATTATAGGAAAAGCCTTGAAGATGATCGAATCCGCAATATATTCGGGATTTCTGAATATTGCGTCATCTCCCGATATCCTGTCAAACTTTAATGCCATAAAAAAACCTCCTTTTTTACTCTTTACATATCTATTTTAACTCATATCAACAATTATTTCAATAATAAAAATGTATTTTTTATGCAAAAGCAAAATATAAATGTAATGAAAAATAAGGAATGAGAAATATTGATCATTCCTCACTCCCCATTCCCAATTAAACAGGAGGTTTTTTTGATGGATACAGTGATATATGTCGTGAAACAGGGCGATACCCTTTGTGATATCGCAAAGAAGTTCAATACCACCGTGAATATGATCGCAAGATACAACGGCATTGCCGATACAGGCTTGCTGGAACCCGACAGAGTTCTGAGAATCCCCGTTACCGTCGTACCCGACATGAAACCGTACTATGAATACATGATTAAAGACGGCGATACGCTTTTCAAACTTGCCGAAAAATTCGGTACGACTGTCGAAGCCCTTGCCAAACTCAACGGCATTGAAAATCCTGATGTGATATGGGCAGGAAATATCCTGAAAATACCTGTATTTGCCGTACCTCTGCCCATGCCCAAGCCCGAAGATACCCAAACCAATGATGACGGTACGATAAAATACATTGTGCAGGAGGGTGACACTCTCTGGAAAATCGCAAAGCGTTTCAATGTATCTGTGGCGGATATCATCAATTTCAACAAACTCTGCAATCCCGACATGATCAAGCCCGAACAGGTCATTATCATTCCCGAAACCTGACAATTATTCCGACTGCTGACAGATAAGAGATTTGCACAATTCTATCAAATCATCAAATGTATTGAGATTTCCTGCCTGTTTTCTGAGAGATGCCGCACCGTGTACGCCTTTGAAATACCATGCGGCGTGTTTACGGGCTTCCTTCATGCCGATCACTTCACCCTTGTATTCGCATAACTTCTGTATATGCCTTAACAATACGGCTACCCTTTCGGCAGTTGACACTTCAAGCGGCACTCTTTCATGATGAATCAGCATATTGATATCACGGAATATCCAGGGATTTCCCAATGCACCACGACCGATCATGACCATATCGCAGCCTGTTTCTTCCAGCATTTTTGCCGCAAGATAGGCATTTGTAATATCCCCGTTGCCGATAACGGGGATTTTTACTGCCTGTTTCACCTGTTTAATAATATCCCAGTCCGCAGGCGGCATATACTGCTGTTGTCTTGTACGTCCGTGAACCGCTATGGCACTTGCTCCTGCCTGTTCGCATATCTCCGCCACTTCAACGGCATTGACGGAATTATCGTCCCAGCCCTTTCTTATCTTCACCGTCACGGGAACATCAACGGCATTTTTGACGGATTCCACTATTTTTCCGCATAAATCGGGATTTTTCATGAGTGCCGAGCCTGAACCGTTCAAAGCAATTTTCGGTGCGGGACACCCCATGTTGATATCTATAATATCGGGCTTGAATTGCAGGGAAATTTCCGCCGCCCTTGCCATCACTTCAGGCTCATATCCGAAAAGCTGTATGGCACAAGGTCTTTCTTTATCGGAAATTTCCAGAAGTTCAAGCGATTTGTCATTGTTGTAGGTGATTCCCTTTGCACTGACCATTTCCCCCACGGCATAAGCCGCCCCGAAATCCACACACAATTCCCTGAAAGCCCTGTCGGCAACACCTGCCATGGGAGCCAGTGCCGCATAACCGTTTATTTCAACATTTCCTATTTTCATAAATCCTCCGTTATATTTCTTTTAAAGCACAATGTATAGTTGTGTATAGTTGTACATACCTTTCGCATAAAAAAATCAAATCCGAAAAATATATAAAAAGTATATAGCAACTATACAGACTATACATTTTTCTTTGTCAGAATTATAGAAGTGTGGTTAACGATACATTCCTCACTCCTAATTCCTCATTCCTAATTATTCTTGATTTTCTCCCAATAGGCTTTATAAGCCTGTTCATTCTTGTTGAGTGCAGGCTCATAATAGACCGTTCCGACAAGGTCATCGGGCAGATACTGCTGTTGTATCCAGTGATTCGGGTAATCATGCGGATATAAATAGAACTGCCCTTTGTTTTTGATATCGTCACCGTCATAATGCTTGTTTTGCAGTTGTCGTGGAAAGCCTTTCCCATAGCCTTTTTCAATATCCTGCATGGCTTTGTTGATTGCCATATAAGCCGAATTCGATTTAGGCGACTGTGAAACGAGTATCACGGCATTGGCAAGAGGGATTCTCGCTTCGGGCAAGCCTATGGCTAAAGCCGTATCGACAGCGGCTTTCACAATGGGAATGATATTCGGATTGGCAAGTCCGACATCTTCATTGGCACATACCAGCAATCTTCTGCAAGCCGACGGCAAATCCCCTGCCGCCAGAATACGTGCAAGATAATGTATCGCCGCATCGGCATCCGAACCTCTCATTGACTTCTGAAATGCCGACAGCAAATCATAATGTTCATCGCCCTCACGGTCATATTTCACGGCACTTTTCTGTGTAAGCTGTTTCACCGTTTCAAGAGATACTTCACGCTTTCCGTTGATTATCATAGTCGAAATGACGGACAATTCAACGGCATTGACGGCTTTGCGGACATCTCCGCCGCAGGCTTGCGAAATATATTCCGCCGCATTTTCGGGTAAGATAATATTTTCGCCTGTTTCGTTTTTAAGAAATTCGACTGCCCTGTTGACTGCTTTGAGAACATCAATTTTTTCAACGGGCTTGAATTCAAATACAGTGGAACGGCTTAAAATTGCACCGTGTATATAAAAATACGGATTTTCCGTTGTAGAGGCTATCAGAGTGATACTGCCGTTTTCGATATATTCCAGTAAAGTCTGCTGCTGCTTTTTATTGAAATACTGTATTTCATCAAGATAGAGTAATATGCCGTTCATGCCGCCGAATCCCGACAATTCCGACACGATATTTTTAATATCCGCCGTTGACGCATTCGTGCCGTTTAATTTGCGTAAAGTCTTGTTGGTACGTTCCGCAATAATAGAGGCAAGTGTCGTTTTGCCGACACCCGATGAACCGTAAAAAACCATATTGGGAATATTCCCCGACAGAATGATATTTCGCAGGGGCTTGTTTTCATCAAGCAAATGATGTTGTCCCGATATGTCATCAAGATTTTTCGGTCTTAATCTGTCAGCCAAAGGTGCTGTCATGGAAATTCACTTCCTTTCTCATACAAAAAGAGAGCGGATATGTGAAAACAACTCCACTCTCCACTCTCCAAACTTCACTCTTGATTATTTAACGATTTCTGTAATGCGTTTTTCAAGTCCCTCAGCGTCAAGACCGAATTCCGCCAAAAGTCCCAGAGCGGGACCACTGTGACCGTAGATATCTTCAATGCCGATTCTCTTGACGGGAACGGGGCAATATTCCGCCGTCACGGAACATACGGCTTCACCAAGACCGCCGATAATATTGTGTTCTTCAACGGTGATAATTTTGCCTGTTTCCTTTGCGGCTTTGATGATAATGTCTTTGTCAATGGGCTTGATGGTGTGCATATTAATCAAACGTGCATTGATACCCTTGCTTTCAAGAGCTTTCACGGCTTTGAGAGCCTCATTGACAACAAGACCCGTGGCAATTACGGTAACGTCATCACCGTCTTTGAGAGTAATGCCCTTGCCAAGCTCAAATTTATATGTATCGGGATCATTGAAAGTATCAATGGCAAGTCTGCCGAGTCTGATATAAACAGGACCGTTATAAGCCAGTGCAGCTTTTACGGCTTCTGTCATTTCGTAATGGTCGGCAGGATTGAGTACTACCATACCGGGAATCGTTCTCATGAGAGCCAGATCTTCACAGCACTGATGGGTAGCACCGTCTTCACCTACGGTGATACCTGCATGAGAACCTGCTATTTTTACATTCAAGTGGGGATAGCCAACGGAATTTCTGATCTGCTCATAAGCTCTTCCTGTTGCAAACATAGCGAATGATGCTGCAAAAGGCACTTTTCCGCAGGCGGCAAGACCTGCCGCAACGCCGATCATATTGCCTTCTGCAATGCCGCAGTCAAAGAATCTGTCGGGATAGGCTTTCTTGAATATTTCGGTTTTGGTAGCTGCCGCAAGATCGGCATCCAATACAACGATTTCGGGGTGAGTCTTTGCCAATTCGCAGAGTGCAAGACCAAAACTTTCTCTTGTTGCAATTTTCATGATATCAGCCCTCCAATATTTTCAACTGTTCATTGAGTTCTTCCAGTGCGACTTTATATTCATCTGCATTGGGTGCTTTGCCATGCCAGCCTACCTGATTTTCCATGTAGGAAATGCCCTTGCCCTTGACGGTATTGGCAAGGATCACAGTGGGCTTGCCTTTTACGGTTTTAGCCTTGTTGAGAGCGTGTTCTATTTCGTCAAAATTATTTCCGTCAATTTTGAGAACTTCAAAGCCGAAGCCTTCAAATTTCTTGTCAAGGGGTTCCAGACCTGCAACGTCATTGACATGACCGTCTATCTGCAGACCGTTGAAATCGACGATCATGCAGAGGTTGTCAAGTTTCATGTGAGATGCAAACATAGCTGCCTCCCATACCTGACCTTCTTCACATTCGCCGTCGCCGAGCATGGTATAAACTCTGTAATTTTTGTTGTCAAGTTTAGCGGCGAGAGCCATTCCGCAGGCAGCCGATACGCCCTGACCGAGTGAGCCTGAACTCATATCGATACCGGGAGTACCTTTCATATCGGGATGTCCCTGAAGCATGGCACCGATATGACGCAGAACTTTGATCTCATCCGTTGAAAAATATCCTTTGAGAGCGAGAGCAGCATAAAGAGCAGGGCAGCAGTGACCTTTTGAAAGAACGAATCTGTCCCTGTCAGGATCTTTGGGGTTTTGGGGATCGACATTCATTTCCTTGAAATAGAGATAGGTGATCATATCGGCAGCCGAAAGCGAACCGCCCGGATGTCCCGATTTCGCATGGAACACACCCTCTATTGTCCATATACGCACCTTACAGGCGATCTTCTGCATTTCCAACAATTCTTTATTATCCATTGCAAGCCATTCCTCCGATTTCTTTTTGTATGTAAAAGGATTATAACACACACGTTTATCTTTTTATTTCTTTAAAAGAATCAAAAAGCAAAGCACTTTACTTTTGTATCTTACTACCCGATTTTTTATACTTTGTTTGCAAATTTTAACTAAATTTGCGTTTCGTATAGACAGTTGTGCAGATCACAAAGCCTATCACGACAAGTCCCATAGCGATCAGTATCAGTCCCCACACAAGATAGCTTATATTGTCATTTTGCTCGCTGTCATTGTCCTTGATATCCCGTATGGCATTGTCAGAGCTTTTCTTTTTCATCTCCGCATTGAGACGTTCACGGAGTTTTTCCCAGTCACCCGATGTAAGCTCGGAGTTGTCCACAGATATTTCATGATATCCAGAAGACGGCTCACTGTCTTCTTCATTGTCATAATAATATTCTGTCGTTTCATGATAAAACGGCTCATCATCCTCATAGTAATCACTCGGTTCATCATAGTCTGAATAGTCATCACCCGCATAGTAATAACTCGGCTCATAATAGCTGGCATAGTCATCACTTGATTCATCATAGTCAGGCTCACTGTAGTAATAGAAGCTCTCTTCTTCATCATCCGAGTCTTC
>CAMHPW010000084.1 GCA_946187095.1 uncultured Clostridia bacterium
GTTTTACAGAGAAGATATAACGGAGCGTGTCAAAGGTTCCGACGGAACTGTTACGTTAAAGGGTAATGCGGTTGTCGTGAATATCAGTCCGATGTATGTATCGGGTATCGGTGAGGAAATCGACATAGGCGAGATAAGATTTTACAAGCCCGAAAACGTGAAGAAAGAAATTGATGATGATATAAAAGAACAGTATGCATTGAAACTGAATGAAGTTGATGAAAGATATTTCAGTGAGATAGTCAATCAGCTTGAAAATATATTCAAAATATCCGAATAAATATGAAAAAAATCCTTGACCGTCAAAAAAGTCAGGGATTTTTTGTGCAAAAAACTGTCTTTTTTTATAAAAAATATTTGAAAAAATTTGTATATGTGGTATAATGAAAAGGCACATTTAAACATTCGGGTGAAAGATCCCGAAAATAAAAAACATGGAGGTTGAAAACTTTGAACTGGGAAGTAGTAGTTTTCGTTGTATATCTTCTCTTTATGCTCGGCATAGGCGTATTTTTCTTTTTCAAGAGCAAGGGCGGAGGAGATAAGAGTTATTTTCTTGGCGGAAGGCAGATGGGACCGTGGGTAACGGCATTGTCGGCAGGTGCATCCGACATGAGTGCATGGGTATTGATGGGTTTGCCTACATCAATTTATGCATTGGGCTTGGGACAGATATGGATACCGATCGGATTGGCAGTCGGCTATACGGTGAGCTGGCTGTTGGAAGCACCCAGACTTCGTAAATTCTCGATCGTGGCAAACGACTCCATCACAATTCCGCAGTATCTGACAAACAGATTTTTGTCAAAGTCAAAGATATTGCAGATATTGTGTGCAGTCGTATTTCTGGTAGCTTATACGATTTATTCCGCATCAAGTATGAAAGCGTGCGGAACGCTTTTCAATACGGTAATCGGTTGGGATGCCAATGTAGCGATGTATATAGCGGCGGCTATTATAGTCGGCTATACATTTTTGGGCGGATTTTCGGCAGTATGCTGGACAGACTTCTTTCAGGGAATGCTGATATTTGCAGGAATGCTGACAGCAACGGTTACAGCGGTATGTATGCTTGATATGGGCAAGGCACAGGAAGTTGCACAGCAGGTCACAGTAACGAATCCTGATTTCTGGAATCCTGTCACGAACTGGCAGGATATCGTATCAGGTTTTGCATGGGGCTTGGGCTATTTCGGAATGCCGCATATTATCATTAGATATATGTCGATACGTTCACAGAAAGAAATGAAGAAATCCGCTGCCATAGGCATTACATGGACAGTATTTATCGTACTGTTTGCGGCAGCGATAGGAATTATCGGATTGATGTTTTTGGGCTATGATCAGGCAACCGTTGACGGTTCACTTGTATTTATCACAATGGTAAGAAAGATATTCCCTGCAATACTGTCGGGCATACTTCTTTCGGCAGTATTGGCGGCATCTATGAGTACGGCAGACAGTCAGCTTTTGTCGGCATCATCTTCATTTGCAAGTGACGTTTATAAGCCCGTAATCAGAAAGAACAAGGCAAGTGAAAAGGAAATGCAGTGGGCAGGCAGACTGGTAGTGCTTGCCGTTGCGATAGTAGCACTTGTGATAGCAGCGTCACCGGATTCAGGTTCTATCATGAGTTTGGTATCGAATGCATGGGGCATATTCGGAGCGGCGATCGGTCCGTCAATCATCTTGTCACTGTTCTGGAAACGCTTTAATATATACGGAGCGATAGCCGGAATCGTTGTAGGCACCGTTGCGGATATATGCTGGATGATATTCCTGACAGGTTCAACGGGTGTATATGAATTGGCACCTGCATTTGTCATAGGCATGATAGCGGCGGTAATCGTATCGCTTATCACGAAGGAGCCTGCAAAAGACGTTGAAGAACTCTTTGACAAGGCTATGAAATACGAAGATTAAAGATAAAAATTCCTGTTCGGCATGAAGTCGGACAGGAATTTTTTGTTATACAGCGGAATTGGCTTTCAAGAGAGCCTGTTTTTCATTCCAGAGTTTTTCGGAGAGGTCAACGTAATAGGCATGGGGATTTTCAAAACGCTTTACTTCGTCCCAGAGGGTATCAAGCTGTTGTTTGCAGCGTTCTGTGATTGTCTGAAGGTTGGGCAGTTCATAGCAGAGTTCACCTTTATTGAAAATCTGTTTGCGAATTTTAACGGCTTTGAAGTTGGTGAGAGTTTTGCGTTTCCATGTATGTTCGGGATCAAAAATTGTGTAGGGCTTTGTATCGTCAATTTCTTCATCAAAGAGAGTGATGACATCTGCAATCGCTTTGCCTGTTTCGTTGTCATAAAGGCGATAAAGGTCTTTGAAACAGGGATTGGTGATTTTAGCGACATTTTCACTGATTTTGATTTTAGGTGTTTCAATGCCGTCTTTGAGAATGGAAACGACTTTGTAAACACCGCCGAAAACGGGTTCGGAACTTGCTGTAATAAGCCTTTCACCGACACCGAAACTGTCGATTTTCGCACCCTGACGGAGCATATCGCCTATGATATATTCGTCAAGGGAATTTGAGGCACATATCTGACAGTCGGGGAAACCTGCATCATCAAGCATTTTTCTTGCCTTTTTGGAGAGATAAGTGATATCGCCGCTGTCAATGCGGATACCTTGGGGACGGCAGCCCATCGGAACAAGAATTTCATTGAAAACTTTGATGGCATTGGGAATACCCGATTTAATGACATTGTAAGTGTCAACGAGGAGGGTGCAGGCATTGGGATAGCGTTTTGCATAGGCGGCAAAGGCTTCATATTCGGTGTCAAAAGACTGAATCCAACTGTGAGCCATCGTGCCGAGTGCAGGCACACCGAAATCCCTGTCAGAGATAGTGCAGGCTGTACCGATACAGCCGCCGATATAAGCCGCCCTTGCACCGAAAACGGCACCGTCATAGCTGTGGGCACGCCTTGAACCGAATTCCATCACGCCCCTGCCGTCAGCCGCACGGACAATTCTGTTGGCTTTGGTAGCGATAAGGCTCTGATGGTTGATTGTAAGGAGGATCATAGTTTCAACGAGCTGAGCCTGAATGATAGGACCTCTTACAGTGACAAGGGGTTCATGGGGGAAAATAGGAGTACCTTCTTCAACAGCCCATACATCACAGGCAAATTTGAAATTGCGGAGATATTCAAGGAACGGTTCACTGAAAATATTTTTGGTGCGGAGGAAAGCAATATCTTCATCGGTAAAAGTGAGGTTTCTGAGATATTCCACAGCCTGTTCCAGACCTGCCATGATAGCGAAACCGCCTTTGTCGGGATTTCTTCTGTAGAACATATCAAAAGTGGCGGTAATGTCTTTCATGCCGTTTTCAAGGTAACCGCCTGCCATTGTCAGTTCATAAAAGTCTGTCAGCATAGTGAGATTGATTTTATTGTAAGCCATAGTAAAAACTCCTTTTGTTTTCAATTTTGCAGAATTTTTAACCTAAATGGGCAAGAAGTCCCCCGCCTCTAAGACGGTGGGATGAATTGCCCAACTGTCGTAAGACAGTTCTATCAGCCGCAGGCTGATTTTTTCTTGACATCAAACAATAGCAATGTTATACTAAATTCAGATAAAATCAGAACAGCCTGTATTACAATAGAGCGAGAACCAAGCCGTAATACAGAGAATTATGAAAGGAGAACGGATTAGGGGTAATCATTCCTCTATGATAAGGGATTCTGATAGATATACCTCTATGACTCGTAACCAATCGAGAATGAAAAGTGCAAAGTCAGTTTTGCGGACAAATCTATCATAACCGTGGGACACACGGGGATAGCTCGTTGATACTGTACAGGTTGCTGTACTTGAGCGAGAAGCCCCCGCCTCTAAGCGAAGCGTAGGCGGGGGAGTATGTCACATTCCTTCTTTGTACATAGCATAGCCTATCCAAGTGGACAGACCTGAATCGCAAATTTCAATGCCGTTGGTGTGCATGATATAGAGAGCCATGATTTCGGCAAGTTCGGGATCGTGATTAGGGAGAGCACACGTTGCGGTCAGGTCATAGGGAACAATCACACGGCAGGGGATATTTCTCCTGTTGAAATCGGCTTTTAAAGTGAGTGCAAACTGTATCACGCACATATCGGTGCAGTCACCTGTAATGATAAAAATACGTTTGCCCGAATTTTTGATGAAGTCGGAAACTTCGGGTTCAAGATAGCCGTTGGTGGAGTTCTTGCCGAAAACGATGATATTTTTATCGGCATTGGCGATTTCATCTGTCAAAGCACTTTCGGCAGTACCTTTGAGGCAGTGAACGGGATAGGTGCAAAATTCAGTACTGTCGCCGGTATGTTCATCGGCAAGTGCGATAGTCTGAATATTTCTTGATTTGCAAAATCTTGTGAACTGTGCAACGGAGTTATTGATAGAGAGGACTTCACAGCTTGAAAGTGCCCCTTCTTTGACAAAGCCGTTGATCATATCGACAATGACATGGAGAGTAGTATTAGGCTTTATGTCATCGGGCGTGAGAGCGGAAAGACTGTTGAACCATTCATAAATGCCTTTGAAGTCGTTCGTGAGCATTTCAAAATTCTTATCGTGTTTCATGAAAATCAAGCTCCTTTTTGATATTTTTGATTTGATATTATCATTTTGATATTATTATACTGCATTGTTTTTGAAAATGCAATAGATATTTGAAAATTTTTTTAAATTTTTTAAATTGTGACGGGTACAGACCGAGATATTGATGAAGTTATAATTTTATATTTTTCACAAAGTTAAGTGTGAATATTTTTACATAATTTCTATTGTTATTTAATGGCATATGGTCTATAATGATATGGGCGGAATAATAAAGTGAATATCTGCAAAAGAGGTGTATTTTTTAATGAGATTGCGTAAACAGGCACTTGGCTCAAGGAACCTTATCGGAACAAGAGTAGAAGAAGCCCGCAAAAAGAAGGGTATGAAGCAGAAAGAACTGCTTGCACAGTTGCAGGTCAGCGGTGTAGATATGAATGCATCGGGACTGTCGAAGCTGGAAGGGCAGATAAGATATGTAACGGACGTTGAACTTGTCGCATTGGCAGACATACTTGAAGTATCGGTAGATTATCTTCTCGGAAGAGATATGAAAAAGTGATTTAAAAAGATTCCTTTCATTTTGTGATGAGAGGAATTTTTTTATCAAAAAGTATTGAAAAATCATATGCGATATATTATAATTTGAGTATATTGAATATATGGAGGTTAATAAAGTGAAAAAAATTAAAAAAACACAGGGAGTATTTTGGTTGATCCTTGCATTGGTAGGAGTTATTTTTACAAATATTGGTATATTGTCAAATGTTAGAGTTATTGTATCAGCAGTTGAAATATATACTTACGATGATTTTGAGTATGCGGTGCTTGATGACAGTACAGTAATAATCACAAAATATATAGGTAGTGCATTGAGTGTCGATATTCCAAGTGAGATAGATGGGAAATTTGTGACAGAAATAGATGGTATGGCATTTTATGAGTGTAAATTAACGAGTTTGAACATTCCTAATAGTGTAATTGCGATAGGAGAGTTTGCCTTTGAATATTGCACAGAGTTGAAAAGTTTAAAAATAGGTAACAGTTTGGCAGAAATAAGATATGGTGCGTTTTATCACTGTGAAAGCTTGACCAGTGTAAATATGCCAAGTAGAATGATTGAAATAGGAGCGGAAGCTTTTTCTGCATTTAGGAGATTTACGTCAGGATCGCTCGTTCCTTTGTGA
>CAMHPW010000085.1 GCA_946187095.1 uncultured Clostridia bacterium
AAAGCAAATCCAAAAACAAAAGAAGAAAAAGAAGAATTAAAGAATATAGTAAAAAATATACATATATCCGATTATTATTATATTACACTTTACTATCTCAGTCAACATTTTTCATTCAAAACCAATATTTTTATCATATTTTAACAAAAAAATATCCTATTTTACGTCAATTATGACCGTAATCACCTTTTTCTTCTGCTTCCTCCGCTGATTTCCTGTTCATGCTTTGCTTCCAGTTTCTTGTGATAATTCTTTATCATTCTCATTTCTTCATTTGTAAGTTCTCTCCACTTGCCCGGCTGCAACATTCCCAACTTCACAGGTCCTATGGCAGTCCTCTTTAATCTTGCCACTTCCAGTCCCACTGCCTCACACATCTTTCTGATCTGCCTGTTCCTGCCCTCCTCAAGCACGATTTCCAATACCGTTCTGTCCTGTTCGCCTTTTATCACTCTGATGGATGCAGGCAGCGATTCCCTGCCGTCTACGATGACTCCCGTTGTCAGTTTTGTGAGCTGCTCTTCCGTTACTCTCGGTCTTACCGTAACCCTGTATGTTTTCGCAAAATGCGTTGACGGATGTGTGATCATATTCGCAAAATCTCCGTCATTCGTCATGAATAACAAGCCCTCGGATTCCCTGTCGAGTCTGCCTACATGAAACAGTCTTGCAGGAACATCCTCCACCAATTCCGTCACGCATTTTCTGCCGCCCTCATCGCTTGCCGTTGTGATATATCCTCTCGGCTTATGCAGCATGATATAATATTTCTTCGCATTATTCTGAATTTTTATCTCTCTGCCTGCAACCGTTATTTTATCCTTTGACGGATCGGCTTTTTCTCCTAATTTTGCCCTTTTTCCGTTGACAAGTACGGCTCCCTTTTCAATCAGTTCCTCTGCCTTTCGCCTTGATGATATCCCTGCATCCGCTATGATCTTCTGCAATCTTATCTTTTCCATTTTACTCTCTCCTATTCTTCATACAAGCAGCTTTCCGCTGTAAAAATTTTTGACTCTGCAATCACTTTTCCGTCTGTGCAATATTGAATTTTGCCTATCTCCGTGCCGCTCTCTACAGGGGCATACAGAAAATGCGGCATATAAATTTTTTTCTCCACTTCCGTATTTTTCGGCAAAACAATTTCCGTTTTATCCGAAATCACTCTGATATTCTGCACTTTCGAGCCGACAACGGCTATTTCCGTATCTTCACGAAACACTTTCTTTTCTGTCTGCGAAAATCCGTATTCATACATGGAAATATGGTCATTCCAGTCATTTCCGTCATTCAGCGTGACCGCTATCAATTGAACTCCGTCACTTTCTGCACAGGAAGTCAATGTCCTGCCTGCCTTTTTCGTGAATCCCGTCTTTATCCCGATACACTTATCATACAGCGACAGTAATTTATTATGATTCACATACGTCTGCACTTTATTTTCGGGCGATACAAATTCCACTTTCATGCTTTTCTGTGAAACGATATCCCTGAATGTTTCATTCTTCATGGCATAACTGCAAAGCAGTGCCATATCATAAGCCGTGGAATAATGCATTTCGTCATCAAGCCCCGACGGCGTGACAAAATTCGTGTCCGTCATGCCGATTTCCCGTGCCTTTTCATTCATTAAATCAGCAAATTTCTCTTTGCTTCCGCCTACGGATATCGCTATCGCATTGGCGGCATCATTTCCCGATATCATCATCATGCCCTTGACAAGCTCCGATAATTTCAGCACATCTCCGACTTGCAAATACATACTTGAACCCTCTGCGATCATGTCATAAGTGAATTTCACTTCTTTGTCACATTCACTTTCCAATGCCAATATCGCTGTCATAATCTTCGTGATACTTGCAATTGCCCTTTTTTCATGTGCCGCCTTTTCATAGATGACCTGCCCACTATCCGCACAATACAATACTGCCGACAATGCCGACACCTGCAATTCACTTTCCGCATGGACTGTCATTGACGATATCATCATGAAAAATGCCGCTGTGATACAAATTATTTTCCTGTACAGCATAAAACCACCTGCCCTATCTTCAAATATATGCACAAGGCAGATGGTTTATTTTCTTATTTTTATACCTGCGGATCGGAAAGCCCCGAATCTGTTTCTTTCTTTTTTGCAGATTTCTTATCCTCTTTTTCTTTTTTATCTTTCTTGAAAATGCCTGCCACTTTATCCACAATTTCGGGTATCATGCCGACTGCCCTGTCCTGTGAATCCTGATATGCGGATATATTCAGCATTTTTACTTCTCCGTTGTATATGGAAATAAATCCCAACGGCGTGATCGTTACACCTGCACCTGCACCTCCGCCGAATAAATTCTGTGAATCGGGTTTCTTGGAATTGAACTCCGAACCGCCCGACGCAAACCCGTATACCACTTTTGATACAGGTATGATCGTTGCACCGTCGGGAGTTGTGATCGGTGAACCAATGACCGTATTGACATCTACCATTTGCTTTAATTTTTCGAGAGTCGTGTCCATCAAGCCCTCTATTGGTCTTTCACTCATATTTACACACCGCCTTTTCTGTCATTATAATACAATTCCTACAAAATTGCAATATCATTGCTTTATTTTTCTGAATATCCTTATGCCGTCTATCAATGCCGCAACAATTCCTATTATCACAAATACCGGCATGATATGGGCTTTCAGTAAAAATCGCACCTGCGTTTTTTCAGCCTTGAAGCCTGCATCGATATATTCTTCATGCTTTTTCAATTTCGTATGCCTGTCTATCAGCGACAATAAAGGGTATATCGCCGAACACGCATATCCGAATTTTAAAGCCGTATCCGCTGCATCTTCCCCCACTACTATTAAGTCCAATCTTGTTTTCATCACAATATGCCGTCTGATCGTATCCACTAATTTCAATATCAGTGCCACGATTTCTTTCAGCAGCTCTATGATCCCGTCAAGCCCCTGCTTTTTCGTGAACTGCCATACTTCACGGAATTTATTTTTCTTCCTGCTTTTTGACTTCTTGCCTGTAGTTTTTTCTGTTTGGGCTGTTTCTTCTTCGGATTCGTCTGTATCGGTTTCTTCCGTATCAGTTTTCTCTTCACTTTCTTCTTCGGTACTGCTTTTTTTAGGCAATATCTTTATCAGCGGAAATATATATCCGACTTTTAATTTCACTTCATCCCTGTATTCCAGTTCGATACTGAACGGGCAAAAAATAATAAACCCTATCAGAAATACGATTACCAAAAGTATGATCCGCCATACAAGCATTATTCATCACCCTGTTCTTCCGGTAAGGGCGGCAATTCGTCCGTTGACGATATATTGAAACATCTCAGGAAATGCTCTGTTGTGCCGTAAACAAGCGGTCTGCCAGGCAATTCCAGTCTGCCTTTCTCCTCTATCAACTGCCTTGCCACAAGGCTCGATACAACGCCCGAACAATCCACTCCTCTGATCTGTTCGATAAATGCCTTTGTAACAGGCTGATTATAGGCTATTACCGCCAGCACTTCCGCTGCCGCCTGTGAAAGCGGTGTATTTCTTTTGATATCCATGACCTCTCTGATGATATCCGCATATTTTTCTACCGTACACATCTGATAGCTGTCATTCAATCTCACTATTCTGATACCGTGTTCCGCTTTGGCGTATTCTTCCACCAAACTGTCACATACTGCCATTGCCTGCAGCATTCCTATTTTCAAGCCCTGTGCTATCTTGGACAGCTCGACAGGCGTTCCGCTTGCAAATATCACCGCCTCAACGGCATTTTTCAATTCTCTTTCTTCCAACGCTTTCCGCCTCCGACTGCCTTCAATTCAAATTCTCCGTCAACTTCTTCTATCTCTACACGCTTGCCCTTTATCAGTTCAAGAATTGCCAGAAATATCGCTACCAATTCACTTTTATCTGCCACACCGTCAAAAATTCTCTCATACTTCATGCTTTTGCCGTTCCAAAGTTTACGCATGACACCGATTATCTTTGAACTGACCGAAACAACTCTCCTCTGCACGATTCCCTCAAACAAGTCCTTTGACGGCGGTATCTTCTCTTTACCCCTGCCGACTGCCAGCATATATGCCCCTGCAAGATAATTTGCTTCATGCGTTCTCTTATATTTCATATCCGCTTTTATCTTCAAAGGCTCTCTGCAATAGCTGTCAAAACTGATATTTTCCATGAGCATTTTTGCGATTTCCCTGCATTTCCTGTACTCTATCAATTCGCCCGACAGCTCTTCACGCATTTTTTCACCGTCATCATATTTCGGCAAAAGCATTGCCGATTTTATCTGTACCAACCGTGATGCCATTGACAAAAATTCGCCCGCTATATCTAAATTCCGCTCCTGCATGATATTGATATGCTCCATATACTGTTCCAGCAGTTCCGATATCTGTATGTCATAGATATTCAGCTTGTTTTTCTCTATCAGGTGCAAAAGCAGATCGAGCGGTCCTTCAAATACCTCTAATTTATACGAAATCTGTTCCAATGACCGTCACCATGCCCATGAAAACGGTAATGCCGTCAGCCAGTTGATTCCGCTGCAAAGCCATGCCTGCACGGGATAAATAATATTGCTTACTCCTCCCATCAATACAGCTATCATAAATCCTATCGTGATATAATTCTGATATCTCTCTATCCAGAAAATTGCTTTATTCGGCAAAAATGCCATCAATATCTTTGAGCCGTCAAGCGGCGGTATCGGTATAAAATTAAACACCGCCAGACTGACATTTATCATCATAAGATAATAAAAAAACAGAAGTATATAATACATAAAACCGCTTCCTGCAGACATATGTGAATTTATCATTACCGTTACTATCAAATTTGAAATGAATCCCGATACAACGGCTGCCAATAAATTCGATACAGGTCCTGCCAATGCTGTCAATGCCATATCCCTTTTTGGATTCCTGAAATTTCTCGGATCAACGGGTACGGGCTTCGCCCAGCCGAATCCTATCAATAATATCATTGCTGCCCCTAAATAGTCTATATGTGCCAATGGATTGAGCGTTAATCTTCCCTGATATTTTGCCGTCCTGTCACCTAATTTATAGGCAACAAAGCCGTGTGCCCATTCATGCAGCGGCATTACAAGAAATATTACCATCAACGATGATATGATATACACAATTATCGAAATAATATTCACGTTCCCCGAACGTATCAAACTCAATAACATTGTCTTTCATTCCTTTCTCCAATTATCAAAAAACACCAACTCTTATCATTCAAGTTGGTGTTTTCATAAGCTGAATTTCAGAAGATATTATTCTTCGTCTTCTTCCTCGTCATAGTCGAATTCAAGCAGCTCGCCGCATTTCGGACATTTCATGCTGCCCTGCAGTACTGCCTCTTCCGTCAATGCTATGGTTTCATTACAGGTCGGACAAGTTACTTCGTATACTGTGCTTTCCTGTTCATTGGAACACTCTTCACACTCACAAGCCTTTTCATCTTTGCCGTAAATTTCGTCATAGTCATCATTTTCGTCTTCTTCAAACAGTGCATCTTCCACACCTGTCAGGTCTTCATCAAGTGCGTCTATCTGGTCACATACGTCATCATAGCACTGTCCCAATTCCGATACTTCCTCTGCCATTTCGCCTACAAGGTCTACCAATGCCTTCAGAAGCTTATTCTGCTTGTTATCCATGTCAAGCTCCATGCCG
>CAMHPW010000086.1 GCA_946187095.1 uncultured Clostridia bacterium
GGTCATGATGATGGTGGTGTTCATGTTCCTCTTCATCATGGTCATGATGATGGTGGTGTTCATGTTCCTCTTCATCATGGTCATGATGATGGTGATGATGGCACTCACATTCGGGATCGTCACATTCCTCTTCATCATGGATATCTTCCAGTGTCAGAAGTGCCTTTCCTTCTGTAGCGGAAAGTATCTGTTCACCTGTGATGTCGTCCCACGGCGTTGTAACGATAGCCGCCTTTTCATTATGCTCACGGAGAAGCTCCAGAGCCTTTGCCAGTTTTTCATCCGTCATATTCTGCGTTCTGCTCAGAATGATCGTACTTGCACTCTCGATCTGATTGTTATAGAACTCTCCGAAATTCTTCATGTAAATTTTGCACTTTGTCGCATCCGCAACCGTCACGAAGCTGTTCAGAACGACTTCATCGCTTGCAACCGTCTTAACGGCATTGATCACATCAGACAGTTTGCCTACGCCTGACGGCTCGATAATAATTCTGTCGGGGTGATATTCTTCCAGAACTTTTGTCAGAGCCTGTCTGAAATCGCCTACAAGTGAACAGCAGATGCAGCCTGAATTCATTTCATTGATCTGTATGCCTGCCTCCTTGAGAAAGCCGCCGTCAATGCCTATTTCACCGAATTCATTTTCAATGAGAACAAGCTGTTCGTTCTTGTAGCCCTCTTTGATGAGCTTTTTGATGAGAGTCGTTTTGCCTGCACCAAGAAAGCCCGAAAAAATATCGATCTTTGTCATTGTAAATGCACTCCTTTTTTCTTTCATTCCAAATATATATAATTGCTGATTGCAAACTGCACATTGTTAAAGCAGTATGTCTTCAAAGACAAAGTCTGCCACTTTTTTTCGGAAGGAATCCCAGTCGTATATCACGATGCAGTCAAGTCCGTATCCGTTGATCCAGAGATTGTCATAGTAGAAATCCACTCCGAAACTGGTATATTCGGGGGCGGATTTTGCCACGATATCATATTTGAGATACGTCATGACATTAGCGGCAAGCTTTGTGATCTCAGACGTTCTGAGATTTGTCGTGATCATCGGTCCTATTTCGTATATCACGGACATGATCGTTGCAAAATCGGCTTTTTTGAGCCTGTTGATCAGAATACTCATGACACTTCTCTGACGAAGCGTTCTTGTATAGTCATCACCGCTGCAGATGCCTTCCTGTCCACGATTACGGGCGTGCCAGAGAGCCTGCCTGCCGTTGAGATGAACTGTCGCAACGTAATCGCCTTCGTCATTTTCCCGAAAATCAAATTGGCTGATATCTATCTCATCACGGGTATCTGCCTGATTATTCGTCCATGTCTGCCAGTTGATATAATCGATCTCTTCCTCACGCAAGTCAATATCGATTCCGCCGAGAGTATCAATGATATTTTTGAAGCTCTTGAAATCCACTACGGCATAGCGGTCTATCTTGATGCCGTAATTACGCTGTATTGCCTGAACGGCAAGGCTTGCTCCGCCATAGAAAAATGATGCATTGAGCTTATTGTTTTCATATCCGGGTATTTCCACATAGGTATCACGCATGAGTGAAAGCATTTTCAGCTTTTTATGCCTTGTATCTATCGAAAACAATATCATTGTATCGGATTGTCCGCTGACCTGTCCTTTTCTCGTATCCGCTCCGAACAGCAGTATATTGAGTATCATCGGATCACTGAGCAGTTCGCCGTTGTAGGCATGGACTTTATTGTCACTTGTCTTTCTTTCGGTATAGCCGCTGGGGATCTCATCCTCTATCTCGGCATAATTGATCCTGCTGAAATAGGAATATGCAACGATGCAAAAAGAACCCGATACGATCAGCATACACGCAAGCACACAGCTTACGATATTGAAAATAATATGCTCCCTGGAAAGCGAACCTTTGCGGCGGCGGTGTACAGTGCCGTTTTCCTGTCTTTTCGGAGGCGGCACACGCTGATATACCTCATCTGACCTTCTTTCCGCATCACGGAAATATACTTTTTTATTCTCATTATCGGGCATACAACAACTTCTCCCTCCGAAAGAATCTCTTTACATATTATATATCAAACTTTCCAAAATTGAAATACTTTTTTTAAAAAAATGTCGTGATATATATTTTTCACTGTCAATTCATCTATAATATGGTCATTTTAACATAAAAAAAAGAAATTTGCATAACTGCTGTAGATTTTTCCGAAAAGTTGTGGTAGAATATAAGGAGTTTTAAAAAAATGGGAGGAAATCAAAATGACAAACACAGGAACACGTCTCGGTGTTCGGAAAAATTACGCTCTCAGGGCTTTTTTATGGGGACTTGCTCTTGCCGTTCTCATATTCCTGCCCTGGATCATATGGAACAAGGGCTATTTCTTTTTTTACGGTGACTTCAATGTCCAGCAGATACCGTTCTATCAGATGATACACGATGAAATACGAAGCGGCAATATCGGCTGGAGCTATACGACAGACCTTGGTGCCAATATCATCGGCTCCTACAGCTTCTATATGATAGGCAGTCCGTTTTTCTGGCTCACCCTGCCGTTTCCGAGCAGCTTCGTTCCCTATATGATCGCCCCGCTGCTCATACTTAAATTTGCCCTTGCCTCGCTTGCCGCATACACTTTTCTCAGAAGATATGTCAAAAATCAGAATTATGCCGTCATCGGCGGTCTGCTCTATGCATTTTCGGGCTTCGGCATCTATAATATCTTCTTCAATCACTTCCATGAAGCCATGATCACTTTCCCGTTCATGCTTGCCGCCGTGGACAACTTTATCTATGAAAAAAGAAAAGGTCACATGGCATTTGCCGTATTTGCCTCTGCCTTCATCAATTATTATTTCTTTGCAGGTCAGGCGGTATTCGTCTTTATCTACTGGGCTGTCAGAATGAATACAGGCAGCTTCAGGATGTCCATGAAAGAATTCTTCCGCTTTGCCCTTGAAGTAGCATCAGGCTTCCTGTGTGCAGGCATCATTCTCGTACCGTCAGTCCTTGCCGTACTGCAGAATTCAAGACTCAATAATTTCCCGACAGGCTGGGGTGCCGTTGTCTATACGAGCGAACAAAGATATCTGCATATCATCGAATCCTTCCTGTTCCCGCCCGATATGCCTGCCTATGCGAATTTCACGCCCGATTCCAATGCAAAATGGGCTTCCGTTGCAGGCTGGCTGCCGCTGTTCAGCATGGTCGGCGTACTCTCTTTCTACAAGCTCAAAACACACAAATGGCTGCGTACACTCATCCCCGTTCTTTTCGTAATGGCTTTCATTCCGCTGTTCAACAGCTTTTTCCAGCTTCTGAATGCCGCTTATTATGCAAGATGGTTCTATATGCTGACGCTCATGCTGTCACTTGCCACCATCCTTTGCCTTGACCATTCCGAAACGGACTACAAAACAGGTCTGAAGATCACCTTTATCGCAACGGCTCTCATCACCTGCCTTGTCGGTCTTACCCCCTCCACTTCCACAGATACAAAAGGCGTTTCCTCTGCCACCTACGGTCTTGAAAAATATCCCGACCGTTTCTGGATATGGGTAGGTCTTGCCTTCATCGCTCTGATCATGCTTGCCTTCGCCCTCAATTTCAAGAAAGCCCCGAAAGCCTTCCCACGCATGATCTCCGTCATGCTTTCGGTTCTCATCGTTCTTTACGGCAATATCCTTGTCGGAGTCGGAGTCGTCAATTCCAGCTATCAATACAATTATATCTCCAATTATGCCATCGGCAACAGAGATCAGTTCAAGGAACTCAAAGACCTCAAAAATGTCCGTTCCGATTTCTACAACGAAATGGACAATATGGGTATGTACTGGCAAATTCCTACGATACAGGCTTTCCAGAGTATCGTTCCCGGCTCTGTCATGGACTATTACAAATCCGTCGGCGTGGAAAGAAGTGTCGGCTCACGCCCCGAAACGGATGTCTATGCCATCAGAAGCCTTCTCTCCTGCAAATATCTCTTTGACAATGTCAAAGACAGCAAGGATTTTGCCGGCACTCTCGGTACTCTCAAAATGCCCGGCTGGAAGCATCTCAAAACCAAAAAGAGCTATGATATCTACGAAAACGAATATTATATCCCCTACGGCTTCACATACGATACTTATGTGACTCAGGAAGAATACGACAACTGTGCGGAATCCAACAGAGCCAATCTCATGCTCAAATCCATCGTGCTTTCCGAAGAACAGGCTGAAAAATATTCCTCTGTCCTGGAACATGACAAAAACATTGCTTCATATAAATATACTCAGACGGAATATTTCAATGACTGCAATGCAAGAAAAAAACTCGTCTGCAGCTCCGTGAAATTCGAAAACAACAAGTTCACTGCCAAGATCAAAACAGGTGATACGGGCGAGCTGGTATTCTTCAGCATCCCCTATGAAAACGGCTGGTCTGCGACTGTCAACGGAAAGCCTGCCGATATCGAAAAAGTCAATGTCGGCTTTATGGCTGTAGCCGTTCCTGCCAACACGGAATCAAAAATCGTATTCACCTACAGGACTCCCGGTCTGATCGCCGGTGTGATCGTGACAGCCGTTGGTGCGGTCATCCTTGCCCTCTATCTCATACTTTACAGATCCCCCAAAAAGCGTAGGGAAACAGACCTGCTCCTCTTTGATGACCTGAGTGACGGTGACTTCGACAACGAAATTGACGATCTGTTTGAAAAAGCCGTGAAAGAAAAGAAACCCAAAAAGAATAAAACAACACGCCCTGAACCGCCTGTTCCCGCTGTCCCGTCTTCTGAAGACGATGCCAATTCTCCCGAAACGCTCCTTGCCGCTCAGAATGCGGAAACCGAACAGATGAACAGTGCCGATATCGCCCAGCTTTTCGGAGAAAGCGAAGCTCCCGATGCAGCACAGACAGAGCAGGGATCACCGAAAAATGAGGAATAAAGAAAGGACAAAGTACCAATGCCGACAGTATATTTCGTAGTGCCATGCTATAATGAAGAAGAAGTCCTGCCCGAAACGGTCAGACGACTTTCCGGCAAACTCGATGAACTCATCAAAAACGGCAAGGCTTCCGACAAAAGCAGGATGCTTTTTATCGATGACGGCAGCAAGGACAATACATGGAATTTAATATCACAATACACCCAAGAAAACAAGTATGTCGCAGGTGTCAAGCTCTCACGCAACAGAGGGCATCAGAATGCCCTGCTCAGCGGTCTCATGACTGCCAAAGACCATTGTGACTGTGCCATCTCCCTTGATGCCGATCTGCAGGACGATATCAGTGTCATAGACGAATTCCTCGTGAAATACAGCGAGGGCTGTGAGATCGTCTACGGCATCCGCAGCAGCCGTGAAAAAGATACGTTTTTCAAGCGTTCCACCGCTCAGGGCTATTATAAATTCATGAAAACACTCGGCGTGGAGATCGTCTATAACCATGCCGATTACAGACTCATGGGTAAAAATGCCCTTGATGCCCTCTCTGAATACAGTGAAGTCAATTTATTCCTGCGTGGCATCGTTCCGCTCATCGGCTACAGGTGCGATTACGTCTACTATGAAAGAAATGAACGCTTTGCAGGACAGTCCAAATATCCCCTTAAAAAAATGCTCAAATTCGCC
>CAMHPW010000087.1 GCA_946187095.1 uncultured Clostridia bacterium
TGAAAGCTACTGGGAAGATATTTCACCGTTCATTAAATTCGGCTGTATCAAAGATGAAAAGTTCTATGACAGAGTAAAGGATATCATGCTTTACAAGAGCATCAACGGGGATTACAAAGTATTTTCCGAACTGCCGAAGCAGGGTGAAAAAGTTTACTATGTATCAAGCATGGATGAACAGTCGCAGTATGTGAAGATGTTCAAAGACAACAGTCTTGATGCCGTGATTCTCGAACATAATATAGATACGCATTTTGTTTCATTTCTGGAATATAAGGAAACAGGCACCAAATTTGTCAGGATCGATTCTGAAGTGGGCGAGGCTCTGAAATCCGAAGGCTCGGATGTCATGAATGAAGAGATCACGGATATTTTCAAAAAGTCACTGGGCATGGATAAGCTGACAATTACGGCACAGGCTCTCAAAACAGCCGATACGCCTGCCATTATCACGGTCAACGAATATGAAAGACGTATCAGCGATATGAACAGGATATACGGCAATATGTTCGGCAGCATGAGTCCGGGTTCTGTTTCGGAAACGCTTATCGTCAATACGGATAATAATGTCGTGAAGAAACTCCCTGTACTTGACAGCGAAAAACAGGCACTTTTGTGTAAGCATATCTATGATCTTGCTTTGATCAGCCAGCGTAAGCTGACAGCAGAAGAACTTGACAGCTTCATTAAGAGAAGTGTGGAAGTGCTCGGATTTATAGGATAATAAAAGCAGTCTGACATTGCGGTGTCAGACTGCTGTTTTTTTACTCTTTTTCGGAATATTTTTCTATCAGCTCCTGCATGAGCTGACAGATACGTTCAGAGGAATTTCCGCATGACGATCTTTGAATACATTCACGCATTTGTGCGAGTTTTTCGGGATTTGATATCAATTCCGTGATCGTTTCGGTGCAGTGATTGTTTTTTTCGATGCGGACAGCCATGCCGCTTCTGACGAGATAATCGGCATTTTGTTCTTCCTGACCGGGAATGGCTTTGAAGATACCCATCGGCAGACCTGTTGCAATGGATTCGCTGACGGTCAGACCGCCCGGTTTTGTGACGATTAAATCAGCTATTTGCATATACTTTTCGACTTCATCTGTATAATAAAGGAGTTTTGTGGGCTTGAACGGCTTTTTATGACGGGAAAGCTTCAGGCTTGTTTTCAGTCCTGCAGGCTTTTGCAGATCGAATTCAAAAAGCGTATTGTTGAGTGTTAATTTACTGAGATATCTTACAAATGTTTCATAGAGCTTTTCATTTTTGCCCGTGATGGTGACGATCTGGAAATCACATTCCGATTTGACGATCTTGTGATAAATTTTCAGTACGTCCGTAACGCCGAAGCTGCCTGCCATGATGAGAATGGTGGGAACATCGGGATTGAGTCCTTCACTTTCCATAGCTGCTCTCTTGTCTATTTTTTTGAAGAAAGCCTGTTTGACGGGTATGCCGTAGGGGAGAATCATACTGCTGTCAACGCCTCTGAGCATCATCTGACCTATCATTTCATTGCTTGATACGATATAGGCATCTACTCCGTTGCTGACATAAGTCTGATGGGCGGCAAAGTCCGTTACGATGCTTACAATAGGAATATGGACATTTTCTTTGATTTTGATAGCCGAAGCCATTTCCGTTCCGATCGGGTGAGTTGTCACGATGATATCAGGGGCAAAGTCATAAATCATTGGCATGAATTTTTTTCTGTACTGATTGACAGCCACTTCAAAAGTCTTGTTCATGGGACTTTCCCTGTCAATTGTCTTATAGAAAGTGCCGTACATTCTGGGGGTTTTCGTTGCCATGTAGAGATAACCCTCTGTGACAGCTTTATTCAGAAACGGGCTTGCATATTCGATCGTATCTTCTATTTTGACGACAGAATCAGGCTCTTTTGACATGATGTATTCTTTGAGTGCATTAGCGGCTCTCATGTGACCGCCGCCCGTCGTGGCGGAAAAAATAAGAACTTTCATAGTATCTTCCTTTCATAAAATATTTCATGTAATGATTATATCACATTGATATATCAAGTGCAATGCCAAAATGCTTTTTGCTCAAAAACAGGCTGAATATTTTGTTAATATTCATAATTTACAAATTGTTCATAATATTGTAAAATTTAGTTAACGAATTAATAAAGGAGATGTTTTGATGAAATCCCAAATAGCAAAAAAGATTTTGTCAGTCGGTCTTGCAGGTGCGATTGTCACTTCTGCTTTTGCGGGCATGAGTGCATTGTCGCTCAGTGCCAATGCGGCTGAAAGAACGGATTACGGACTTGCCGAAACTTCACAGAAAGGTGTTATTCTTCATTGCTGGAACTGGTCATATAAAAATATCAAGAAGTACATGAAGGATATTGCCGCAGCAGGTTATACGTCAGTGCAGACTTCACCCGTTCAGCAGCCGAAAGACTATTACTGGGAAGGCGTTGCCTACGGAAATGTAGGTATCCCCGACGGTACGGGCGGCTATGAGGGCAACTGGTGGAAAGCCTATCAGCCTGTTACATTCTCAATATGCGATAACGGTCACACTTGGTACGGCAACAAACAGGAATTCAAAGAAATGTGTGCAGAGGCTGAAAAATACGGTGTCAAAGTTATTGTCGATATCGTAGCCAATCATATGGGCAATATACAGGGCTATAAGATCGGTGATGTGGAAACCGTCATGGGAGATATTTCTCCACAGGTCGGAGAATTCTGGGAGCCAACAATGCTGACGGATTCTTCTTACTGGCATATCAGCACTTCATGGACACACACTTCCGACGGACGTTTTGACGTTACACAGGGTAATATGGGTATGCCCGATCTGAATACAGGTGACAGCAAAGTACAGCAGATGGTATTGGGACTGCTCAAAGAATGTATCGACTGCGGTGCAGACGGCTTCCGTTTTGATGCTGCAAAGCATATCGAAACCCCAAAAGACAGTGCGGCATTTGCAAGTAATTTCTGGGACGTAGTCCTTGACGGTGCGAGAGCTTATTACAAACAGAAAAACGGCTATGACGGAATTTATTTCTATGGTGAAGTTCTCAACAGAATTGATGACACCAATGCGGAAAATTATTATTTAAGCAAGATGTCGCTTACGGACAACTCGACAAGTGACAATTTAAGAAACAGCGTTGTGCACGGACAGGTGAGTGCACTGGCAACTTCGGGTTATTGCGGATATATTCACGGCAAGGCAGACCATGCGGTCATGTGGGCGGAATCCCATGATACCTACATGGGCGGCGGTTCCTCTTATGATGCCAATGACTCCGATATCAAAAAGACCTGGGCAATTCTCGCATCAAGAAAAGATGCAACAGGCTTGTTCTTTGCAAGACCATACTATTCAAAAGACATTCTTGCAGGGGACGTTTCAAAGGCAAGACAGAATTATGCAACGATTCTTGAAAATGTAGGCGGTGAACAGACACAGCTTGGTGATGTGGGTACGCTTACATGGGCGGATCCTGCAGTTGTAGCAGCGAACCGTTTCAGAAACTTCTTTGTCGGACAGAGTGAAAAACTCGGCAGTTCGGGCAATACCGTTTATAATATGCGTGGCACAACGGGCGTTGTCATTGTCCGTGGAGATGGTGCAGGTTCCGTTTCACTGAATATCGGCATGAAAGACGGTACATATACCGACCAGGTCACAGGCGAAAAATTCACCGTATCGGGCGGCAAGATAAGCGGTACTATCAAGAATAAAGACGGTATTGCCGTTATCTATAATCCGACAGTCAATTACGGCACAGTCAATCCCGAACAGCCCACAGTATTGAGAATCAACGCAAAAACGGCTGATGAAAAGAACGTGTTTATGACTAATAAAACGGATGTCACGATAACGGCAGAGGGTGCAAGCAGCGTTAAATACACGACTTCCGAAGGCGTTTCGGGTTCATTCACAGGCACTTCCAAAACTATTTCCATAGGTGCACTGACGGCGACAGGTTCCGATGTGACATTGAGTATCACAGCGACAGCCGCCGATGGCACTTCCAAAACAAAAAGTTATATCTATTCCAAGAAAATGACACGTTCGGGTTATCCGACATTGAATAAAAGCGGTGTTGTATTTGATAATTCGGGATATAAATGGAGCAAGGTATATTGCTATGTTTATGATGAGAGCAGCGGCAAAGTTATCAATAATGCAGACTGGCCGGGCGAACCCATGACAGATGAGGGCGACGATTTCTGGACATACGAATTTCCAAGCAAATTCACGGGAAATGTGCAGGTCATTTTCAATAACAACAGCGGTGATCAGTATCCTAAGGGTGCGGGGCTTTCCATGAAAGCAACGGATAAAAAGCTGTTTTCAGGTGATACATTGGGTGCTTTGCCCGAAGCGTCACCCACACTTTCACTGACACTGTCACCGTCATCAAAGACAGTGACAGCCAATACAGCCGTCAAATTCACGGCAAAGGCTTCCAACAATTCCGGCACAGTGAAATATACCTTCACGACTTCCGACGGCAAATCACAGGCAGCTTCCACGACAAATACATTTACATGGACTCCTACAAAGAACGGTACATATATTATTGCCGTCAACGGCGTGGATTCCAAATCGGATATCACAGCAACGGCTAAAATCACCGTCGGCACATCTCCGACACCTGCTGCATTGGAAAATAATTCGACAGTTTCGGCAACTTCCATCACTCTCGGAAAATCCGTTACGGCAAAGGGTGCGGCAGCAGGCGGAACGACTCCTTATCAATACGCTTTCCTGTATAAGCAGTCGGATAAATCCGCATGGACGAAGGCAAAGGATTTCAGTACGACAAGCAGTGTTTCGATTACTCCGAAAAATGCCGTGAAATACGATATCTGTATCAAAGTAAAGGACGCTGACGGCACGATTGAAAAGAAATATTTCACAGTGAATGTAACGGATAATCCCCTGAAGAATAATTCCACCGTATCGGCAACTTCGATAACTTTGGGACAGTCATTTACGGCAAAGGGTGCGGCATCGGGCGGCAAAACGCCTTATACATATGCTTTCCTGTATAAGCAGTCGGATAAATCCGCATGGACAACCGCAAAGGATTTCAGCACGACGAGCAGTGTTTCCATCACTCCGAAAAATGCGGTGAAATATGACGTATGTATCAAAGTCAAGGACGCAAGCGGCACAATCGAGAAAAAATATCTGACAGTCAATGTCAAGGACAATTCTTTGAAAAATACTTCTTCCCTTTCAACGACTACTGTAAAGCAGGGTGATAAAGTCATTGCAAGATGTTCGGCAACGGGCGGCAAATCTCCGTATACATACGCTGTATATGTGAAAAAGACGACGGATTCCACATGGACAACAAAGCAGAGTTTCAAGGAAAATGCAACTGTCACATTCACGACAATGAAAGTGGCACAGTATCAGGTATGCATTAAAGTCAAGGACGCAAACGGCACAGTCGTAAAGAAAAATCTTGACTGGGAATATGTGGGCGTATATGCAGAAATGTAAATCGGACTTTTGATACAATTTAACTTTTTATGATACCGAAAAAATGGCTTAAAAT
>CAMHPW010000088.1 GCA_946187095.1 uncultured Clostridia bacterium
CTCTCAACGATCATGAAGGCGGAAAAAATCGTTCCGTTTGCATCCGAAAAGAAATGGTCGGGAGCCTATTTCAGGAATCGTGGTTCGTATATCATGGGTGCAGCGGAATTTATCCTTGATGAAGTGCCTGATGATTTGAGAAAAATCCTTGACGGCTATTCCAGAAATTACAGGTCAATCATACTTGCCCATTCGGACAATAATTTCAACGGGAACGATTTGCCGAAAGATATACAGGTTTTGGGAATTATCTTATTGAATGATAAAATCAGAGCGGAAGCACCGCATACTCTGAGATATTTTGCCGATCAGAAGGTAAATGTAAAGATCATTTCGGGAGATAATCCGATAACGGTTTCGGACGTTGCAAGGCGTGCGGAAGTCAAAAATTATGACAAATATATCGATGCAACGACGTTAAAGACAGACGAAGATATCAGAAATGCGATTGAAAAATACACTGTATTCGGCAGGGTAACGCCTGCACAGAAAAAGCAGTTTGTCGTTGCCCTGAAAGAAAAAGGTCATACGGTAGCCATGACGGGTGACGGAGTGAATGATGTGCTTGCACTGAAAGAAGCAGACTGCAGTATTGCAATGGCGGCAGGAAGTGATGCCGCAAGAAGTGTGGCACAGTTGGTTTTGTTGGATTCCAACTTTGCGTCAATGCCGAAAGTCGTTGCAGAGGGCAGACGTTCAATAAATAACATACAGCGTTCCGCAACACTTTTTATCGTGAAAACGATATTTTCAATCATATTGGCATTTATGTTTTTGTTTATTGCAGTGCCGTATCCGTTCCAGCCGATACAGCTCACACTTGTGAATATGTTCACCATAGGCATACCGTCCTTTATCCTTGCCCTTGAACCCAACAAGGACAGGATCAAAGGCATATTCATTGTGAATATCCTGAAAAATTCGATACCCGCAGGATTGACAACGGTTTTCAATATTATCATGTGTATTATCGTCATGCAGGTATTCAAGCTCGATGTCACGCAGTATTCGACATTGTGCGTATGCATGACTTCGGCGGCGGCATTCATGATATTATTTCAGGTTTCCATGCCGTTCAATACTATCCGAAAAGTGCTGTTTATCCTCATGGTCGGCGGAATGGCAGTCGGAATAACGTGTTTCAGGAATTTTTATGGGATCAATGTATTCAATTTTGCCCCGATGAATCTCAAAATGGTATTGCTTATTATCGGCATGACCTGCGTATCATTGGTCATATTCGACCTTCTGACAAGACCGATGAAACGCTGGGCAAGGCGTGTCAACAGGAAATTCAGAGGAAAGAGTTTCCGTCCGAAAAATTCATAATTCATCATGCATAATGCATAATTATTGGTGTGCATTATGCATTTTTATTTTGGAGGGATAGCAATGGGCTGCTGTCGGATAACGGATTTGAGACGAAAGGAAGTTATCAATAATAAAACAGGCTGTCGCATAGGCTTTGTCGATGACGTTGAAGTCGATACCGTGACGGCTAAATTGGTGGCAATTGTGATATTCGGCAGATGGAGATGTTTCGGACTGCTGGGAAAAGACGATAATATCGTGATAAAATGGGAAAATATCTGTCTGATCGGTGAAGATACGATTTTAGTGGATCATTTTCAGATAAGCCATAAGCCGAGAAAATGGCATTTTCCGTTTTTTTGTCAAAAAAATGCTTGCAATTTTCAAAATGACATGATATAATGGATAGGCAAATCGCACGTTGGTCAGCGTTAGGTGCGTGTAAAAAGCGTTGGAATGGCAGACCGGCGGAGGAAAAAACCTAAGGAGGATTTTTAATAATGGCATCAGTAGTATCAATGAAACAGCTTTTGGAGGCAGGCGTTCACTTCGGACACCAGACGAGAAGATGGAATCCTAAAATGGCTCCCTATATCTTTACGGAGAGAAACGGTATTTATATTATCGACCTTCAGAAAACTGTAAAGAAACTTGAAGAAGCGTATAACTTTGTGCGTGAAATTTCGGCAGACGGCAAGTCCGTATTGTTCGTAGGCACAAAGAAACAGGCTCAGGATTCCGTAAAGGAAGAGGCACTTCGTGCAGGTGCATATTATGTCAATGCAAGATGGCTCGGCGGCATGCTCACCAACTTCACAACAATCAAAAGAAGAATTCAGAGACTCACACAGCTTCGTACAATGGAATCAGACGGCACATTCGATCTTCTTCCCAAAAAGGAAGTGATCAAGCTGAACCTTGAAATCGAAAAATTGGAAAAATTCCTTGGCGGCATCAAGGAGATGAAAGAACTCCCCGGAGCATTGTTCATCGTTGATCCCCGTAAGGAAAGAATCGCAGTGGCAGAGGCTAAAAAACTCGGTATTCCGATCGTTGCAATCGTAGATACCAACTGTGATCCCGATGAAATAGACTATGTGATCCCCGGCAATGATGACGCTATCCGTGCAGTAAAGCTCATTGCATCTGCAATGGCGAATGCGATCATTGAGGGCAATGAAGGTCAGATGGGTGCGGCTGCCGCTGAAGAAACAGATGACGAGGCAGTTGAAGAATAATAAATAAACAAAATACCCGCAAGGCATTTTGCGGGTATTTTTTGAAGAAATATATTGGAGGTTTTTAAAATGGCTTTTACAGCAAAAGACGTAATGACACTCAGGCAGAAAACAGGCTGCGGTATGATGGACTGCAAAAAGGCTCTTACAGAAGCAGACGGCGATATGGACAGAGCAATAGATATCCTCAGAGAAATGGGACTTGCCAAGCAGGCTAAAAAGGCATCAAGAATTGCCGCAGAGGGCATGGCAGTTGCCTATTCGGACGATAAAGCAGGCGTTGCACTCGAAGTCAATGCAGAAACAGACTTCGTTGCAAAGAATGCAGATTTCCAGGAATTCGTAAAGACAGTTGCCAATACGGTTCTTGCAGAAAATCCTGCTGACGTTGCAGACCTTCTCACAAAGAAAGCTGCCGGTACGGAAATGACCGTTGCGGAACTTCTTCAGGAGAAGATTCAGACGATCGGCGAAAACATGATTATCCGCCGTTTTGTACGCTATGAGGGCACTGTTGCAACCTATATCCACATGGGCGGCAAAATTTCCGTTATGGTCAAATTCGATACAGACCTTGCAGACAAGGACGAATTCAAGGCTTATGCAAAGGATATCGCTATGCAGGTAGCAGCAGCCAATCCGTCCTATCTCAACAAAGCTCAGGTTCCCGATGAAGTCATCGAGCATGAAAAGAAAATCATGACAGAGCAGGTTATCAATGAGGGCAAGCCCGAAGCTATTGCACAGAAAATCGTTATGGGTAAAATCGGCAAGTACTATGAAGAAAACTGCCTTGTCAACCAGATTTTCGTAAAGGACAACAAGCTCAAGGTTGACCAGTATACAGCACAGACAGCCAAAGCACTTGGCGGCAAAATCGAAATCGTTGATTTTGTCCGTTTTGAAAAGGGCGAAGGTCTTGAAAAGCGTGAAGACGACTTTGCAGCAGAAGTTGCCGCAGCAGTTGCCGGAAAGTGATAAAAGCAAAAAATCAGAGGGTTGCAGGTAATATCCTGTAACCCTTGTTTTTGTGCCGAAAAATGTCGGGTAATATTTTGTACTGTCGGATAAAAGAATTTGAATTGAGTTGCAATTTTGAAATTTCGGTGTTATAATAGAAAATCAGTATGAGAAAAGCAGCAGGGGGTTATAGCTATGTTGAAAGGAGAACTGCTTTCACCGGCAGGAGATAAAGAGTGTTTTGAAAGTGCACTGAAATTCGGTGCTGATGCGATATATTTAGCCGGAAAGGAATTCGGCATGAGAACGGCTTCGGCAAATTTCGATCTGGATACGCTCAAACAGTCCGTTATACAGGCACATGAAAAAAATGTGAAAGTCTATGTAACGTGCAATACACTGCCGAGAAACAGTGAAATCGACAGAATGCCCGCATTTCTGGAACAGGCTCAGGATTGCGGAATTGATGCATTGATCATAGCGGATTTAGGCGTGCTGTCGCTTGCGGAAAAGTATGCACCAAAGGTTGAACGTCACGTTTCCACACAGGCAGGAATCGTGAATTATCAGACGGCAAGAGTGCTGTATGAAATGGGTGCAAAGCGTGTTGTATTGGCAAGGGAATTGACATTGGAGGATATTGCAGGTATCAGGGCGAAAACACCGCCTGAACTGGAACTGGAAGTATTTGTACACGGTTCCATGTGCGTATCATTTTCGGGCAGGTGCTTAATTTCAAGCTATATGACGGGCAGAGATGCCAACAGAGGCGATTGTGCCCAGCCTTGCAGATGGAAATATCACCTGTATGAAGAACACCGTGAGGGACAGTATTTTCCTGTCGTTGAAGAAAGTGACGGTACATATTTATATAATTCAAGGGATTTATGCATGATAGAACATATAGACGATGTTCTGAAAGCAGGTGCAAAGAGCCTTAAAATAGAGGGCAGGGCAAAATCCGCCTATTATGTGGCAGTTACCACTAACGCATACAGACACGCATTAGATGATTATTATGCACAGGGCGATAATTGGCATTTAGCCGACTGGATCAAAGAGGAATTGGAAAAAGTCAGTCACCGTGAATATAATACAGGCTTTTTCTATGGCGGAGAGCCAGGGCAGGTCACATCAAACGGCGGATATATCCGTCATTATGACGTTGTTGCGGTATGCGACGATTACAAAGACGGCACGGCTTATTTAACACAGAGAAACCGATTTTTCACGGGAGATATGCTTGATGTATTGCCACCAAGCGGAGTGCCGTTCCATGTCAAAGTGGAAAAGATGTTCAATGATAAAGGTGAAGAAATAGAAGTAGCCCCTCATGCCATGCAGAAACTGACCATGCCGACAGATATTGAAATCCCGAAAGGCTCATTATTGAGAAAAAAGCGTGTGACGGAGTGATTTTATGGATAAATTCAAACTTGTATCGAATTACAAGCCGACAGGTGACCAGCCCCAAGCTATCAGAACACTTTTAAACAGTATCCATGCAGGCAATAAAGAACAAACTTTATTGGGTGTGACGGGTTCGGGAAAAACTTTCACAATGGCGAATATTATTGCGGAATTAAACAGACCGACTCTTGTATTGGCACACAATAAAACATTGGCGGCACAGCTTTGTTCGGAATTCAAGGAATTTTTTCCCGAAAATGCCGTTGAATATTTTGTTTCCTACTATGACTATTATCAGCCCGAAGCGTATATTCCCACAACTGACACCTATATTGAAAAAGACAGTTCCATCAATGACGAGATAGATAAATTGCGTCATTCCGCAACGTCTGCATTGTCCGAAAGACGTGATGTTATTATCGTTTCAAGCGTATCGTGCATTTATTCATTGGGAAGTCCGATAGATTATCGTACAATGGTGATTTCATTAAGACCGAACATGGAAAAATCAAGAGATGAACTGCTTGAAAAGCTGGTTGAACTGCAGTATGAAAGAAATGATATCGACTTCAGATATTGGATGTTACACTTTAGGTATCAATCCTCCTTATAATGCTGCTGA
>CAMHPW010000089.1 GCA_946187095.1 uncultured Clostridia bacterium
GTGAATTACTCCCTTTCAGGTTACAAACGGTTAGTTTGGTCGCTTACCATTTTACGCCTTTTCGCAGAGTAATTCACTCTTTTATTTTTTCAAAACTTGGAGACTGCTGTACAAATAAATTGTCAGGTAAGAAAATGTGTTGTGCTTGACAATTTTTTTGTTTTTGCTTGCGAAGCTACAATTATACAACATCATTTTGTGCAGGTCTATTTTTCTGTTTTTCTCATATAGTGTAAAAAGGATAATTTGGAGGAGAGGAAAATATGCAGTGGCACAGTCTGACTTACAGGAAAATCGCTGATACATTCGGTACGGATATCAATAAAGGTCTTGATCCTGCACAGGCAAAGAAATTGATTGAAAAATACGGCAGAAATTCGCTGACGCAAAAGAAAAAACAGAGTATCTTCGTGAAATTTTTGATGCAGTTCAGGGATTTTATGGTGCTGATACTTCTCATTGCATCGGGAATATCATTTTTCACGGCATTCATGTCCGATGACGGAGATTTCATTGATCCGGTCATGATACTGCTGATCGTGATCGTCAATGCCATTGTCGGAACGGTGCAGGAATGTCGTGCGGAAAAAGCCATAGATGCCTTAAAAAAATTATCTTCACCGCATTCCAGAGTGATACGGAACGGAAATATACAAAATATCCCGTCAGATGAAATTGCCGCAGGCGATATCGTTTCACTGGAAACAGGCGATATGGTATGTGCGGATTGCAGGATCATCAGCAGTTCCTCTCTGAAAGCGGATGAATCTTCGCTGACAGGGGAAGCTGTTCCTGCCGAAAAGCATGACGGCATTTTAGCGGAAGATACGCCGCTTGCCGACAGGTATAATATGCTTTTTTCATCATCGTTTATTACGTCGGGACATTGTACGGCAATTGTAGTTGAAACGGGCATGAATACACAGGTCGGAAAAATTGCCGAAATGATAGACAATGAAGAAACTCCCGAAACGCCTTTGCAGAAAAGCCTTGCCAAAACAGGAAAAATTCTGGGCATTTCCGCATTGGCGATATGCGTTGTGATATTCATTCTTGGCTTGATACAGAAAGTGCCGCCGCTTGAAATGTTCATGATAGCGATCAGTCTTGCGGTTGCGGCAATTCCCGAAGGCTTGCCTGCTGTCGTTACGATAGTGCTGGCATTGGGTGTCAGAAAAATGGCTTTGCACAGGGCTATTGTAAGACATTTGCCTGCTGTTGAAACGCTTGGAAGTGCCAGTGTGATCTGTTCCGATAAAACAGGCACTCTCACACAGAATAAAATGACCGTTGCGGAAGTGTATTCAGCCGATAAAAAATTGACTTTGGAATTATCGGCTTTATGCAACAACAGTATCCTGCATGAAACGAAATCGGGATTTCGTGCAGAGGGCGATCCGACTGAAACCGCATTGATAACGGCTTGTGCAAAGTCGGGAATTTCCAAAAATCAGCTTGAAAAAAAATATCCGAGAGTGCACGAAGTGCCTTTTGATTCAAAAAAGAAATATATGATAACCGTTCATAAATATCAGAGCGGTTACAGGGTAATTATAAAAGGGGCTTGTGATGTGATACTGCCGATGTGCAGAGATGTGAATAAAAGCCGTGTGCTTTTGATGAACGATTCTCTTGCACAAAGGGCAATGAGAGTGATCGCCGTTGCATACAGGGATTTCGACAGAAAGCCGTCCGAAACGGAACTTGACAAAAATCTGACATTCAGCGGACTGATCGGCATGACCGATCCGCCGAGACCTCAGGTGAAATCAGCCGTTTCGATGTGTCATAAAGCAGGGATACACACTGTTATGATAACAGGTGACCATATCACAACGGCAAAGGCAATTGCAAAGGAAGTCGGGATTTACAAAGACGGTGACAAAGCCGTGACAGGCAGTGAACTTGATCTGATCCCGCAAAAAGAATTGGAAAGGGATATATACAAATACACGGTATTTGCAAGGGTATCTCCCGAACATAAAGTGAGAATCGTCAAGGCGTTTCAGTCAAGGGGTGCAGTCACGGCGATGACGGGTGACGGAGTGAATGATGCCCCTGCTTTGAGATGTGCGGATATCGGCTGTGCCATGGGACTCAATGGTACGGACGTTGCCAAAAATTCCGCCGACATGATATTGACGGACGATAATTTTGCCACGATAGTCGAAGCCGTGGAACAGGGGAGAGGGATATTTGAAAATATCAAAAAAACGGTGCATTTTTTACTGTCGAGCAATATCGGGGAGATTCTCACGGTATTATGTGCCTTTTTACTGAAGCTGCCGTCACCGCTGCTGGCGATACAGCTTTTGTGGGTGAATCTTGTGACGGACTCTTTGCCTGCATTGGCACTCGGTGCAGAGCCTGCAAGAGATGATATCATGGAAAAGCCGTCTGACACTTCACACAGTATTTTTTCAGGCGGTGCAGGAAAAAGTATTGTAATAGAGGGCTGTTTCATAGGGGCATTGGCATTTCTTGCCTTCACGATAGGGCGTGTATATTTCGATACAAATACAGGGCGTACCATGACCTTTGCCGTATTGAGTATGAGCCAGTTGGTGCATTCATTCAATCTCAGAAGTGAAAAATCTCTCTTTAAAACAGGCATTTCGGGCAATCCGAAACTGATATTTGCCTTTATCGTGGGAATGGTCATGCAGATATCCGTGATATCCGTACCGTTTTTGGCGGAGATATTCAAGGCTGTACCGCTGACGGCATTTCAGTGGCTGATTGTGGCAGGGCTTTCACTGATACCGCTTTTGGTAGTCGAAACGGAAAAGAAATTTTTCTTCAAGCCTGTCAATGCATGAAAAAAACGATATGCCGAACTATAAAAAGGCATATCGTTTTCATCTGTTCATTTTGGGATTGTCAGTTCTGCCGAGAAGATAGTCGATTGACACATCAAAGTAATCTGCAATTGCTATCAGCATTTTATAATCAGCCTCTCGTTCTTCACTTTCATATCGGCTGATATTTCCTTGTGTTGTACTCAACTCAATTGCAAGTCGAATTTGAGAAATTTTTTTCTTTTTTCGTATATCTTTTAGCCTAAAAATATCCACCACCTCTTGACAAAATTATACCAAAATGTCATAATTGAATTATGACAGAATGTCATAGGTTAAATGATTTTTAGGAGGATAAAAGATGGCTGAAGTTGATTTTACGTTTGAATTGGGACATCTTGAAAATGGGGTATGGTTTCCGCAGGAGTTCGGGGAAGATGACAGAATTGATATCAAATTTTCCGTCACAAACAATACGGACAAGAAAATAGGAATGATCAAGATGAATTTTTACCCTCTTGACAGTGACAGAAAGATATCAGTGTATGATTTTTTACGCATCGAAAAAAAGACTGTTGAAATAATAAGACCTCTCCGTCCGAATCGGACTTATTCCTCATATCTTGAAAATATGTGGTTTGATAACAGTATTGTCAAAGTTTACGCCCGTTATGTACAAGTATATTTTGGCGATGATTCTTCAGATGTTTCTGTATCCGAAGCAGCCTTTATGAAAAAAATCTCCCCCGAAACCTAAACAATTGCACATTGTTTAGGTTTCGGGGGTATATTTTATAGGAGTGGGATTGACTTAATTTTTGATGTTGTCGAGAAGCTGATCGAAAGTAACACCGTATTTTTTGGCGATATCCTGTGCATAGCTGACACCTTCAGGCGGTGCAAGGAATATTTTATAGGAACGCTTGCCCTCATGGATACCTGTAATCAAGCTGGCAACTTTGCTGTCACCCTCAATTTTGGTGTTGACTTCATCGAGATTCATGGCAAGTTCATGCATATGTGTATTGAAGATGGTTCTGGGACCGAGGAAACGCAGTGCTTTGACAACGTCTTTGGCAATATAAAGACCTTCTTCAAAGGAAGTCGTTGCAAGGGATTCATTGAACAACAGCAAACTTTCATTGGTAGCCTGTGAGAAAATTTCGCTCATACGCTGAGATTCTTCACCGAGTCTGCCCAAGTCAACGGTTTTGTTTTCATCAGCGGGGAAGTGCGTATAGATATTGTCAACAGGGCTTAATTCCACGCTTTCACACGGAACATAAATGCCGAACTGTGCCAGCAGGAATACAAGACCGACAGCCTGTGTCATAGTCGTTTTACCGCCCCTGTTGGGACCTGTCATGATATAAATGCGGTGTTCAGCGTCGAAGTCGATATCATTGGCGATGATATCGATTTTTTTGCCCTCAACTTTCTGCATGGCGAGCTTGAAGTTATACAAGCCTTTGGCGTGCATTTCACGTTGTTCACGGGGAATGATGACAGGTTTGCAGAACTGTATATTGAGTTCCTGCATTTTGCCGATATAATCCGCCCATCTGATATAGAAAAGGAATTCGGGGATAAGCTTTGTCAGGCTGTAGCCGCTGACGTTGGTATATTTGGAAAGTTTACTTTTCAGGCGTTTCACGGTAAGACCGAGCATTTCCGTCATAACTTTTGTAAGATTGGAAGTGAAAGGATCTTCACCTGCGATTTTGCCGACAGTGTGGAATTTTGTCATGCCGTGAAAACTTGCACCCTGTTCCAACTGATTTTCTTTTGTGGCGAAATCGAGGAATCTGCTCAAAAGCGGTGTTTTCGTGAAAGGCTCCGTATTGATGGAAACGATACCGACTTCCACGGGACGCATGAGATTATCGAGATTAACACCCACGGAAACGCTTTTTATCTCTCTGACTTCATTGACAAGTCCCTTGATATCTTCTTTGAGATATTCAAAGCCGCTTTCTTCATAGACGGAGCTGACATAATCTTTGAGGAGTTTCAGACCGTCGGATTTGATGTTATTTTGTGAGAGTGCGTCATTGATGCCCGAAATGCAGTTGATATAGATTTCAAGTTCATTCAGACGGTTGACCAGCTGCCAGATGGGAGCGGCGGCGGTATCTTTGAGAGAGCGTTCCATTTCTTTGAGAAATGCAAGCTGTTCAAGGAGTTCTTTAATGCGTTCACGGAGTTTCGGGAAGTGAATGATATCATCAAAAATATCCGTCCTGTACTTGATAACAGCGGGGTTTCTTTCTATTTTAATCATGATATTCTTGATAATGTTATGTTCAAAAGTATCGTCTGCCAATTTTTCGCAAATGAGTTCAAGAGAAAGGTCATTGATCGCCTCATCACTGAGCGTTTTGCAGTCGGGGGTAACGCCCTGCGGATAAAGCAAGCTGAATTCCTGCATTTTTGATACACTCCTTAAATTATTGATAAATTTCACCCAAAGTGGTATTTTCTGTCAAAGAAATATCTTGATTGATATTTTCAAATACTTTGCCGTTTCTGTCTTTCATAAGTCTGATGTCATGGTCATAGGTGACACCGTATTTATAGAGAACATCTGCGTAATCATAGTAACCGTAATATTTGAGAGCCTCACCTACGGTTTTTTCATAAGCCCTTTCACGCCTTGTATCTTCATCATCGCCCCATTCGGGAAACAGCGGTTCGGGAGTTTTGTCTGTATTACTGAGCGTTTCTCCCTTTATCATATC
>CAMHPW010000090.1 GCA_946187095.1 uncultured Clostridia bacterium
AATTCGGCAGAATCGCTAATCAACTCAAAGACCCGAACGGCAACAAAATCTTCAGTTTCATTTCCGCCCCCCTCTCTCTTTGCTTGATACTATTATACTATTACAAAAATCTCTTTTCAACATTTTGCAACATCTTACACATTTTCAAATATAACTTTCATAAAAAACACAATAAAAAAACTGCCCGGACTTTTGCCCGGACAGTTCCACAAACCTGTATTACTTGCCTTTTTTCTTCGCAATCTTCGCTGTAAAAATGACGGCACCTATCGCAAGTGCGATTGCACCCACTGCCTTCGCAATTTTCTTTGCCTTTGAAACATTACACTCCATATCGTCAAAGTCACATTCGTCATCGCTGTATTCTTCATCATCGAATTCGTCTGTTTCTTCGGCTTCATCGGATTCTTCCGTTGC
The DNA here is from genome assembly GCA_946187095.1 of uncultured Clostridia bacterium. Classification (GTDB taxonomy): domain Bacteria; phylum Bacillota; class Clostridia; order Oscillospirales; family Acutalibacteraceae; genus UBA1213. The sequence goes on from CAMHPW010000090.1 coordinate 418, forward strand.
TTCTGTTGTTTCTTCTGTTTCCTCTTTTACTTCTTCGGCAACCTCTTCAACTGTTTCTTTCACTTCTTCAACAGTTTCCTCTGCCTTCTCCTGTACATCTTCAACAACGTCCGCAACTGCTTCCTTTACTTCCTCTTTTACTTCTTCAACAGTTTCGGCAGCCGTTTCAGCCGCTTCAACAACGCTCTCCTGTATCTCTTCTGCTATATTATTATTTTTTCTGTTTTTGCTCATACAAAAGCACTCCAATCTCTCTGAAAATAAAGTTATTTTAGCACCTAATTATTACCAAATTATTAACAAACTGTATTTTTTCTACAAATTTTCACTGGATACACATAAATTCGGTTGTGTACATCAGATTCCTTTTTTGATAGCGGAGATCGCCGCTGCCGTGTCCTTAGCTTTAAAGATACCCGTACCCGATACGCATACATCGACTCCTGCGTTTGCAGCGGCAGGGGCTGTTTTTTCCGAGATTCCCCCGTCCACTTCCAAATATACTTCAAGACTTCTTCTGGCACATTCCTCTTTGATCGCCGTCACCTTGGGCAGCATATCTGCCATAAAAGACTGTCCGCCAAATCCGGGCTCTACTGTCATTACAAGTATGACATATACTTCATCCAAATATTCATACACTGCTTCTGCCGGTGTCTTGGGCTTGATCACAAGTCCGGGTTTGATCCCCCTTGATTTTATCTTTTCGATGGTCTTTTTGATATCGGACTTTGCTTCCACATGAAACGTAATAATATCCGCTCCTGCATCTGCAAATGAATCAATATAATCCAGCGGATAGTCTATCATCAGGTGTACATCAAACGGCAGTCTGGTATAAGGTCTTACTGCTGATACGATCGCAGGACCGATCGTTAAATTCGGCACAAAATGACCGTCCATGACATCAAGGTGTATCCAGTCTGCCCCTGCCCGATCGACTCTCTGTATTTCTTCTCCCATTTTTGAAAAATCGCATGAGAGTAAAGATGGTGCTGCTTTCATTTTTTTCATCCTTTTTATTTTATTTTAATAAGTGACGTTATGATCGTCGCAAATGCCCAGAATGTGATATATATCATCACCTCAAGACTGCCGAGCTTCTGGAATCCCGATAAAAATGCGATCGCCGAAAATATCAGTATACCGAAAATAATGCTCGCATACTGGAAAAGGCTTGCCGCCACAACAGATGATCTCATTTTGATACAGCCTGAAATCGCTGCCGCAAACGATGTGAGTTTTCCGCCCGTCACAAGATATGCCCTTGACTGTTCATCAACCGTTCCCATCACATCACTGCATATATTTCCCAAACCTGTCGGCAGGATCGTCACACATCTGTGAAACAGTCCGAATCTCTCGGCAATCTTCTCTTTCGTCACATTCGGATCGATCGTCCTTATCAGGAAGCTGACACCATTTTCCTGAAGCTCACCCAATTCTCTGGCGATTGACCTGTCTGTCCTGTATGACAGCATGAACATGACAACAAGTTCTCCGTTAACGGATATATACGAGACCTCTCCGCCGCCTTTTTTATATTTATCTTCCAATTCTTTCCTCGGTACTTTGATATTATGTGTTTCAAGAAGTTTCCTGTTACCGATCAGTACCCTTTGTTTATTCACCCATGCAAGCAGTCCCTGCTCATCTTCATATACAACGCTGTCAACCTTCGGCAGACTCTCCTTGGAACAGTGAACAATATTTTCAAAAACACCTGTCATTGTACCGTTCACAGCATACATGACAGCCGCCCCAGCCTGAAGGGCATCGTCTATCTTGGCACGGCGGAAAACTTTCATGCCTTTCATGGTGACCGTTCCGTCAACGTAAATCTGTGATGCATCTATCATGACCGCATTTGTATCACGAAATTGCTGTACCGCCTCATATCCCGATATCATGGCATCATTATCAAGAGCCATCCTGCAAAGCTGTTTCATCGGAATATTCAGTACGATCAGACACATCATGGGAGTACCTACACAGGCAGTCAACGCAAATGACGTAACCCCGCCTGCAAAATCAAGCGATATAATACCATATAATATTCCCATCACGATGGCTGTCACTGCCATAGTGGGAGCTATCCTTGCTGCCAGCTTTTCGCTCGGATCGGGGGCATATGACAATCTTAAGAAATTACTCATAAATTTTGAACGCTTCATATAAGCTATGATCGCAGACTTTGACGGGAATTCACTTACCATTTTTTCGGCATTCCTGGTATCTGTATATATCTTTCCCGCATATTTCTGACCGTCCTTCGACAAATACCTGAAATTATCAAGAGTTCTTGTTATGATCATCAATTTTCCCATACTGTTGCAAAATAACGCCACAATTGCAATCGGAACATAGATATGATATGTACCATTGGTAAATACATGAGGTGTACAGAGTGCTGTCACAGACTGTATACCTACCGCCAATGCCGTTATCGCTGCTGCTGTATCAGAATTTCCTCTGAAATATCTCAAAGGCATGAGACCGTTTACGATCGGCAGTCTTGCTACAGCCACGGCTATTGTAAATAGTGCGAAGCATATGATCGCATAGAACAGCCAGCCTGTCCTCATCGTTTCCGAAAAAAGAGGTGTATATTGCATGATCGCTGCCGCTGTAAGTGATAATATCGCCGTTACAAATAAAACAGACGTTCTGACTACTATCGTATGAAGATTTTTTTCTATTTCCGTTTTAACGTCTTCGGCATCCCTCTGGGCTGTATAATCATCCAACTCCTTTTCTGTCATTTCCTTGCCGGACACAGGTTCATAATAGACGGTCTCCCTGAAATTCTTAAACCACTTTTTCTTGGCTTTTGTCTGGTCGGATCCATCCATATTTTCTTCTCCAACAGGTTCGACTTTTTTGATGATAGCCGCCATATTAGCTGCCTGTAACGGCTTCTCCTGTACCTCGTTCACCTGTTCAGGTATTTTCTGAGGCATTTTTACTATTTTTTCATTTTTATCAATATTTTTTTCAGCCTGTCTGCTCTGTCTTGCTGCCTCATACTCCCCACGAAGAGTCCTTGTAAATTTGCCTGCTATCACAATAAAAGGATCTTCCTCTTCGCTGTGATAAATCATCTGAAAGCCGCTGCCCTGACTCAGATTTTTATCTTTTTTTTCTTCAGATGACGGTTTGATCTCGGTTATCTTGGGAATATCCTTTTTCTTTCTGACAGGCGGCAATTCTATCTGCTCCTTATGTTCAGAAATATCTTCCTCTTGGCCGGCAGCTTCACTGACACTGATCTCTTCCTGAACCTCCGCCTTTTTCTCAATATCTTCGGCATATTCCTGATTTTTTTCATTATTTTCAGCAAAGATATCTTGTATTTCATCCGTATCTTCTTTTTTGACCTCGTCCTTCTTTTTAAAGATAAACGGCGTCGCTATCTCAATATCTTCATCAATTTCATCTTCGTCAGGCTGTTTCATGGCTAAGACCATCTTTTCCAATTTCTGTTTCATTTTCCTGACACGTTCCCCCGGACCGCCTTTGGTATTTTCCATATTCAAATCATCGCTTTTTTCGTTATTTTCATTTAATTCAGCCATTTTATCACTCTCCGTTCACAGATTTTATGCCCATCCTCTGCCTCGTGAATTCATACATCAATATTCCTGCCGCAACAGAGGCATTCAGTGAATTGATCTTTCCGCACATCGGCAAAGATAATATCACATCACATTTTTCTTTCACCAACCTGCCCAAGCCTTTTCCCTCCGAGCCGATCACCAATGCACACGCCCCTTTCAGATTATTCTCCGCATACACTGTTCCGTCCATATCAGCACCGTATATCCAGCAGCCTCTCTCTTTCAGTTCATCAAGAACTGTCGGTATGTTCGTCACCCTCGCAACAGGCATATATTCATATGCCCCTGCTGATGCTTTCCCTACCGTATAATTCAAACCTACTGCACGCCTTTTTGAAATGATGATCCCGTGTGCCCCTGCACATTCCGCTGTCCTTATGATCGCCCCCAGATTATGCGAATCCTCTATTTCATCAAGTACTATAATAAACGGCTTTTCATTCCTACTCTCTGCAAGCTCGAACATATCATCAACACTTGCATATTCCTTTACCGCTGCAACTGCGGCTATCCCCTGATGAACTGCTCCGCCGCACATATAGTCCAGCTTTTTCCTGTCGACTTCCTTGATGGGAATCTTTTTCTCCTTAGCCTTTGCAACGATAACCTTGATTGAGCCGTTCAATTCTCCCCTCGCAACAAGCAAATGGTCAATGGCTCGCCCCGAATTCACTGCTTCGCTCACAGGATTACGTCCGGCTATGATATCACTGTTTTTTTCAAATTCCTTTTCCAAGTACTTTCACCCTTTCCATTCCTTTGCATTCCATTATACCACAAGTCCGTGTAAAATCAAAGAATTTTAACGATTTTTTTGTCATATCCTCAAAAAGCACCTGCAAATCCTCTCTCTGAACCGATCTGCAAGTGCTTTCAGCCTTATTCGGCAGGTATCATGATCGTACTGCCTGTATCTCCCGCAACAGTGTTCGGAAGCTTTCCGTCCCACTTTTCGATATACATCTGTCTGAGTATCTTATCCGTCAGCGACTTCTCCAACAAATCATTTGATTTAGCCTCCGCTTCCGCAGCAACGATTTTAGCCTCTGCATCAGCCTTTGCCTTTGCGATCTTCGTTTCATTCTCATAATTCGCCTTGAGCTGATTCTGTTCGGCTATCATTTTTTCTTCGACTGCATTCTCAAAAGCCTCGGAAAAATCGATATTCGTCATAACAACTGTCTGTATATCCACATAGAATTTTTCATCTATCGCCTTTTTGATGGATTCCTCTACAAGCGGTGACATTGCTGCCCTGTTCGCAATAATATCCATTGCTTTATGTGCCGAAAGCGTTGCTTTTGCTTTTTCTATCGCAACGGATTCTATCCTGTCCTGCAAAACATCAAGCGAACCGTACTGTTCCGCTATTTTGATAGCTTTATCCGCCAGTATCTTATACTGCACCGTCATCTGTATGTCCATCGTCTGTGCATCAGATGAATACGTTGCCGTCTTAATAGATATCGTCTGTGTTTTGGAATCATA
>CAMHPW010000091.1 GCA_946187095.1 uncultured Clostridia bacterium
CTGCACCGGCCGACTTATCTTTATTTACAGCGTAATATCTGCCTTTATATCTGTAATGCTCTTTATAGCCAAGTATATAGGCACCGTTATCATCAATATAAGACTCTGCCGCAGGATAATAAACATAATATGACAGCATCAGGACTGTTGCCGCCCGCACCATAACCTATGGCACCGTCAGCATTGATATTACCGCCGTTGATGGTAATATCAGCACTTCCTCTTGCACCGTCGCCGATCGCCGCACCAAATTGACCGGCTGTCGCATTGACTGTACCGCCGTTTATCACAATTTTTGCGATATCGCTGTGTCTTTGTCCGCCGCCGATACCTGAACCGCATAAATGCCTATTGCTGTTATACTACCGCCGTTAATGGTGATAAGTCCGTTGTTTTTTCCGCCGTCACCGCCGATAGTTGCATGACTGCCATTCGGATTGCCGGCTTCCACTTTGCCTGTGCCTTCTTTCTGACCGTAAATTGTCAGCGTTGCCTCGCCCTTATTGACAGAAATACCATTTGTCGCTGTCAGCTTGCCGCCGTCGCAGAGAATGAGGTGAACAAATCCCCGACAGGTGATGCGGTTGTCGATGGTGACATCGGACTTGACTACATACCAGCCATCGTAAAGAGTGGTGCTGCTGTCGGATATCGGATTGGCTATTGCGGTTTTCTCCTGACCGTCTGCATCAATATAATCGACCGATAAAGATGTTGTACAGTAAAAAGTATCGGTCGTTTCCTTGTGTCCTGCCTCATCAGAAACAATCACACGCACCTCGTAGTCATAGCCGCCCTTGAGCGTAAGGGTTGCTTTGGGAGAATAGCAGGTTGTCCATGCGTCATCGCTGTCCTCTCTGTACTGTATCCTGACGGTCTGACGACCTGTCGCACCTGTCGCCCTGCCCCTGACTGACAACAAGTTTGTGTTCGGATCAAACGAAAATGTCAAAACATTCTTGAAGCTGTCCTCGGCAAAGTAGAAAACTCTTAACGGTTTGGACCTGACAGGTTCTTCTACGGTTGACCAATAATAGTGTGAATATGTTCTCGACTGATAGTTTACATCCTTTACCCGCTGCGTGACAAGCTGATAAATACTTACTTTACCCGGTGACAAGGAACTGTCATTATATTTATAGCCATGCACGCTCGCCGTTTTATACTCCGTGTATTCGCCGTCTTTCTTTCCGTCTACAGTATTGGTATCCTCGGAAGTATCCAATTTGGTTATCAGTATATTAGTATTACTGCCTGATGTCGGGAGAGAAAAGCCTCTTGCTTTCAGGAAGTCCCATACGGACGAAACGCCGCTGTAATTTGATGAAACATAGCTGCCCATATCGCTTATCTGTGATGTAGTAATATACTGATGATTCTTGGCAGCATTGATGTAGTTGTCTTTGGAGGCACTATACGCCTGATGTGCCGATGTATTGCTGCTTCCTCCGGATTCAACCACATATGTTTTTCCGCGGTCGCCGACATCGCTGACTATTTCATAGCCCAGCGTGGACTTGACAGCTTTTTTTGTGGTGCCCTTATTGAGATCGGTGAAACGGATGTTGTCGGCATTGTAGAGGAAACTTGAATACTGGGAAACAAGACTGTCCTCTTTGTGGAAATTGAATATCATCAGAGCTTCCGCACCGATCTCGTCCTCAATGGCACCGGCACTGTTGGAGCTTATTGATATGGACAGAAAGGCTCTTATTACCGGTGCTGCGGCTGCGGCTTTATTGACAACTTGTTTGTTGGTGCCGTCTTTTGCCTTTCTTTCGGCAAAAAGCCCAAAGGTAGTCAACCACTTTGTCAGTGCGTTGATAACCGTAGACCTCAAAGAAACGCTTGTTGATCCCGAAAGCGGAAAGAAAACAGGCACTAAACCGGAGGTTTACGAAAATACATATCTCACTGTGGCAGGCAGAACCGTTGACAAAGATCCGACACCCATCGTTCTGAAAAACAGTACGGATTGTTACATCTATGTCGGTGTAAAAAATGAATACCCCGATATTTTCAGTATAGAAGATGTCAATGCGGAATGGACACTTGTTGAGGATAAAGATAACAAGTTGGAGGAGGGCGTAACGGTCTATAAATACAATGCGGTGGTCGCCAAGTCGGAAGATGACCAACAATTGAGTGCTGTTTTTGAACACGTCAGGATTTCCGAAAACTTTGACGGCAAATTCCACGGTGCAAGCGAAACCGATTCTGCTATTGAAGCTCGTGCCTTTGCGGTTCAGAGTGAAAATACCGCCGCCGTTTCAGACGGATATGCCATAGACTATTTCAGCAGCAGTGAGGTATTTGACAAGAATTGACAGGCATATCCCCCGAATGAAAGGAGATGTTCCGATGAACAGGCATAAACTGCGTACGGCGGCAATTTTAGTATCTGTTGTTTTATGCTTCTTTGTCATCTCTCCCATGCTTATTCAGGGCACATCCGCTTATATTATTGGTCAGTCCCACATCTGTCAGGCTAATTTCTATGCCGAACAACAAGAGAGTTCCATGCCGGAAAGCTCCGTAACGGAAAGCTCTGCTGAAAGTCCTCCGACAGGTGATGGATTGAATATAATGCCGGTTATGGCAATACTGTTATGCAGTATGCTGACGATGGCTACCGTATGGATTTCCGGCGGACGCTCACGGCACACAAGACAGTTATAAAGCTCTGCATGACGTATCATCCACGGCTATTTTAAAATTATTACCGGAGGTAATCAGAAATGGAAAAGAAAAAGTTATTGACTGTCACACTCGCATCCACTCTGGCAGCAACTCTTGTTGCCGGTGCAGGAACATTTGCCTACCTTAGTGCCAATACGGGTACGATCACCAACAAATTCGGTAAAGCCGCAGAGGGTGAAGGCTATCTGCAGCTGAAACTCGAAGAAACAGGTGTTATTCTCGATGCCAAGGGCAACGGTGACAAAAGCTATATCATCAAGGCAGGCGAACAGGATGACAAGGATCCTACTGTTACCGTAACCAACAATGTTGATGTATTCACCTTTGTTGAGATAAGTGATAAAACCGAACTTGACGGCAATAAGATCGTTACATACACGGTTGACAGCGGATGGACAAAACTGGACGGCGTTACCAGCCCGAATCAGGATGTAACCGATGTGTATTACCGTGTCGTCGGAGCAGATGACGAAAACAAAGTTTTCTCCGTCATTTCAGAAGACAGGATCACTTATGCAGCGACCGTTACAGACGAGGAAATTAAGGAAGATGATGTAACACTTGCTTTCCAGTCATTCAGTATCGAAAAAGCACCTTTCACCGATGAAGATGTGACCGTGGCTGCCGCTGCTGCTTACAATGCCCTCAGAAATTCAGGCGAATAATCGGGATACTATCTGATCATTCTCCCGATATCAATGCAGGAGGTAAGCAAAATGCAAAAGAAAAAAGTGCTTTCAATCGTTATGGCGTCCACATTGGCTGCAACGCTTGTTGCCGGTGCGGGAACATTTGCATATCTGCAAGCCAACACCGGTACAATCACCAATAGATTCGGCAAAGCCGCAGAGGGTGAGGACTATCTGTTGCTGAAGCTGGAAGAAACCGGTGTGACGCTCGATGAACAGGGCAACGGTGAAAAAAGCTACACCATCAAAGCAGGCGAACAGGACGACAAGGATCCTACGGTTACCGTAACCAATACGATCGATGTATTTACTTTTGTCGAAATCAGCGACAAAACTACACTCGAAGGACAGAAACTTGTAAAATATGCGGTTGACAACGGCTGGACAGAGCTGGCAGGCATTTACTGTACTGACGAAAATGTGACCGACATTTTTTACCGCATTGTTCCGGCAGATGCGGATAACAAGATTTTTTCCGTTATAGACAGTGACAAAATCAACTATGCCGGCAAAGTAACGAAAAACGAGATCAATGAAAATGATGTAACATTGGCTTTTCAGGCATACTGTATTCAGACGACACCTTATATAACCGACAATGAAACACAACTCAATGCGGCTATTGCCGCTTATGAGGAACTTGGCAGAGCGGTAAATTATGAGCCGGAGGAAAATTTCACCATTGAAGAAATAGATGACGATACAGTTACTGTTACCCTCTACAACGGCAGCAGCTCTGTTGTCAATATTCCGCCGACAATTGACGGAAAAACAGTTGTATCAATCGATACAAAAGCGTTCTACGGCAACAGTACTATCACAAAGGTCACGATTCCAAGTACAGTAACAGAAGTCGGCGTTGGTGCATTCAGCAAAACTCCCAATCTGGCACAGGTCAAAGTCAGCAAAAATCTGACTAATTTGTGGGGTTCCGCATTCAAGGAATCCGGATTGACAGAGATTACGATTCCTGCCGGCGTAAAAACACTCACAGACAGTTGTTTGTCCGACAACCCCAATTTGGTTACGGTGAATATGACCGAAGGATTGGAGGAAATTGGTAACAATGTTTTCGCTAACTGTACCTCCCTGAAAACCGTGTTCCTGCCGGAAGGTCTGACTAAATTGAGCGGTGCCGCCTTTAACGGCTGTACTTCTCTGGAATTCGTCACCATTCCCGAAAGTGTCACAGACTTCGGCGAGAGTTTCAATTTTGATGGCTGTGATTTGACCAAACTCACGATCAGAGGTGTGGCAGGTTCTCCGGCACAAACCTATGCAGAAACCTATGGCATCAAATTTGAGGCCATATCCTGATTTGGCATCACACATTAATTATTTCGTTTGCAAAATAAAAAGTGATATAACCCCCATAGAGCAGACACTTGAAAAAACGAAAAGTTTTCAAGTAAACTTTATGGGGGTTAACTTATGCCGAGAAAGAGGAACAAAAAAATATGGCAGGGAATTAAAGATAAGAGCAGTCAGGGCATATGCGGAGAATTTATTTTCGTTAATGCCAGTAAGAATCATCATGTACGAAAAATTCTATTATCTTCTATAAATGAGCAAATCCCGAATTCTTCGTGAAACTGCAAATTTATAGTATATACAGTTGTATTTTAACACAAAATAATTAATCATTCAAGCATATTTTTGATATTTCTTACATTTTTGGTTGAAAGAAATTTTGAACTGTGATATAATAAACAGCGGTGATGTTTGTGCAAAAAGGAGATATCAGGATCATAACGGCAAAAGCCGAAAATATAGAGATAAATAAAAAATTGAAAACATCTATGGCTTCTAATGATTCAAGCTTGGAAAATTTAATGGTAAGTGAAGATTTATTCATTAAGGTTGCTACATTGGCAAGCGCTGTTATTTGTATTATGACCACTGGCCTTAATATTATCACTTCATTATTAAATGAGGATAAACGTTTAACTTTGACTTTTGGCTATAGTAAAGGAAATTCATCTCTCTCAGAAATACTTATGAATCATACGATGATTTATATATTATTAATAATTATTATTTTATTCAATTCTTTACTCTTCATTCTTCACGATTCACTTATTTATGGTTGC
>CAMHPW010000092.1 GCA_946187095.1 uncultured Clostridia bacterium
ATTTTCACGTCAACACCTGCACGATAGTTCCAACGGTCATAGTCGAGATTACCCAGTGCAATGATACCGAGTTTGACCCCCCTTTCCACATTCGACTTGGAAAGATTACACGCCATGCCCGATATGAATATGAACAGACTTGCAAAATACAGTTCGGCAGGAGTAAAAAAATCATAGAGCATTTTTCCCCATTCCCATTGGAACACGCTGCCGATCAGATAAAAAGCATGGTAGAATATCATGCAGATCACTGCAGTTCCCCTCAGTTCATCAAGCAGATGCATTCTCCATTTTTTCTTTTTCTGGGCTTCGTCAGCCATTACAAACAACTCCTTTTTGTTAATGAGGAATTAGGAATTAGGAATGAGGAATTTTTTTGAAATTTCTTCATCGGCAGGGCATACAAAATATTCCTCATTCCTCACTCCTCATTTCTCATTTCTATTGATTGAACCGCTTATATATGTTATAATAAATTATATCAGCAAATTCGTATAGAATCAAGAAGAATAAAGGAGGTTTTTTTAAATGACGGAATTAAAAATCGGCATGGAATATACAGTGTCAGCCAAAGTCACGCCAAGCAATACTGCCCTTGCCATGCAAAGCGGCACTCTGGAAGTTTTTGCCACTCCTGCCGTATCGGCATTGATGGAAAAAGCGGCTTTTCAGCTTGTACAGCCCTGTCTTGACGAGGGGATCACGACTGTCGGCACGATGATCTTTCTGGAACATATCAGTGCAAGCCCCATCGGTGCTGACATTACGGCAAAGGCTGTATTGACAGACATGAACGGCAGAAAATTTTATTTTGATATTTTCGCCTATGACAATGCGGGACTGATCGCTCAGGGAAAGCATGAAAGATTTTCCGTGAAAATTGAAAAATTCATGCAAAAAACCAACTCCAAAATCAGAAAGGAATGATCATATGACAAGAGCAGAAAAAGCTGTTGAATTCAAAAAAAGAAATAACTGCTGTCAGGCGGTGCTGCTTGCATTTGCCGACAAACTTCCGTTTGATGAAACAACACTTCGTCAGATGGGTTCGGGATTCGGTTCGGGTATGGGCTGTATGGAGGCAACTTGCGGTGCATTATGCGGTGCCTGTATATGTGCAGGTATGCTCAACAATACAGGCAGACCGACTTCCATGCTTTCCAGAATGATCCTGAATGACTTTCAGACAAACTGCGGTGCAACGGTCTGCAAAGACCTCAAGGGCATCGGAACAGGCAAAGTCCTTTGCAGTTGTGACGACTGTGTGAAAAATGCCGTGCTTGCACTCGAAAAAACTCTCTCTGTATGAAAAAAACTATTGATAAAAATTTCAATTTGTTATAGAATTGATACATTAAAAAGAAAATTGGAGGGATTCTTTATGCAAAAGCATACCGGGGAAAAGTATTATATTACAACTCCCATTTACTACCCGTCGGGCAATCCGCATATCGGCCATTGCTATACGACTGCCGCCTGCGATTCCATCGCACGTTACAGACGTATGCAGGGCTATGATGTGATGTTCCTGACAGGTACGGATGAACATGGTCTGAAAATCGAACAGAAGGCTGCCGAAAAGGGCGTTACTCCCAAGCAGTACGTTGACGAGATCGTTGAGATATTCAAAAAACTCTGGAAATACATGAATATCAGCTATGACAGATATATCCGTACAACTGACGATTATCATGTAACGGCGGTTCAGAAGATTTTCAAGGACCTCTATGACAAGGGCTATATCTACAAAGGCGAATACAAGGGCAAATACTGCACTCCCTGCGAAAGTTTCTGGACGGATTCACAGCTCGTTGACGGCAAATGCCCCGACTGCGGCAGACCTGTCGTGGAAGCCAAAGAAGAAGCCTATTTCTTTAAAATGTCGCCCTTTGCCGACAGAATTGAAAAACTGCTCACCGAAACGGACTATTTACAGCCCAAAACTCGTGCATTAGAACTCGTCAATAATTTTATCAAGCCCGGACTGGAAGATTTATGCGTTTCAAGAACAAGTTTCAAATGGGGCATTCCCGTTACATTTGACACAAACCATGTTGTCTATGTATGGATAGATGCACTTTCCAACTATATCACGGCTCTCGGCTATGATAATGACACTTACAATGACTATGACAAATTCTGGCCTGCCGATGTCCACATGGTCGCTAAAGATATCATGCGTTTCCATGCGATCATCTGGCCTGCTATGCTCATGGCTCTCGATCTGCCTTTGCCGAAACATCTTGCCGTACATGGCTGGATTACTTTCAACGGTCAGAAAATGAGCAAATCTCTCGGAAATATCATAGATCCGTTTGTATTGGGCGAGCGTTACGGTGCAGACGCTATCCGTTATCACATCATGAGAGAAATGGCTCTCGGTTCGGACAGTTCATTCTCCAATGAAATCATGATCAACCGTATCAACACAGACCTTGCCAACGGCTTGGGCAATCTCGTTTCAAGAACCGTTGCCATGGTGGACAAGTATTTCGGCGGCACTCTCCCCGAAATTCAGCACAGCGGTGAATTTGATGATGATCTGATCGCACAGGCAACGGCACTTGTCGATACCGTTGACGGCTTTATTGACAAAACACAGTTGAACAATGCCCTTGCAGAGATATTCAAAGTCGTATCCCGTGCCAACAAATATATTGATGAAACAACACCTTGGGTACTTGCCAAAGATGAAGCAAATAAACCTCGCCTTGCGTGTGTACTTTACAATTTATTGGAAACAATAAGAATCGTATCGACACTTCTTTCCGCATTCATGCCGACAACCATGCCTGTTGTATGGGAACAGATCGGTGCAACCGAAAATGATGTCACTTATGAAAATACAGCAGTATTCGGTGTACTTCCCAAAACCGTGACCGTTCACAAGGGCGATATCATCTTCCCCAGAATAGACGTTGACAAGGAAATTGACGAACTCAATAAATTGATTGGTTCACAGAAAAAGGAAGAACCCAAGCCCGAATCCAAACCCGAAAAGCCTGAAAATGTCGCTTTGATCGGCATAGATGATTTTGCCAAAGTCGAATTGAGAGTGGCGGAAATTACAGCTTGCGAACCTGTCAAGAAAGCCAAAAAACTTCTCAAACTCACTTTGAATGACGGTTTCGGTGAAAGGACTGTCGCAAGCGGTATTGCAAAGTACTATAAGCCCGAAGAACTCGTCGGAAAGAAGATCATTCTCGTTGCAAACCTGAAGCCTGCCGTATTGTGCGGCGTGGAAAGTCAGGGAATGATCCTTGCCGGCGAAAACGGTGATGATGTCAAAGTCATATTTGTTGACGGTCTGCCTGCGGGAAGCAAAATCAGATAAAATAAAAATTTTCTGTTAAAATTTGCAAAAACGTCTTGTAATTTCTCCCGGAATATATTAAAATAGATTAAGAAAAAATATTAGGAGGTAATTTCCCATGTCAGTTAAAGTTGCTATTAATGGTTTCGGTCGTATCGGTCGTCTTGCTTTCAGACAGATGTTCGGTGCAGAGGGTTATGAAGTTGTTGCTATCAACGATCTTACAAAACCTTCCATGCTCGCTAATCTCTTGAAGTATGACACAGCTCAGGGCGGCTATTGCGGTAAAATCGGCGAAGGTCTGCACACTGTTTCTGCTGATGACGAGGCAGGCACTATCACAGTTGACGGCAAGACTCTTACTATCTATGCTAAAGCTAATGCTGCCGAGCTTCCCTGGGGCGAACTTGGTGTTGACGTTGTTCTCGAGTGCACAGGTTTCTACTGCTCAAAGGCTAAGTCACAGGCTCACATTGATGCAGGTGCAAAGAAAGTTGTTATTTCCGCTCCTGCAGGTAATGACCTTAAAACAATCGTATACAGCGTAAACGAGAAAACTCTCACAGCTGATGATACCATCATTTCTGCTGCTTCCTGTACAACAAACTGCCTTGCTCCCATGGCTAAGGCTCTCAATGACTATGCTCCCATCCAGAGCGGTATCATGAGTACGATCCACGCTTACACAGGCGATCAGATGATTCTTGACGGTCCTCACAGAAAGGGCGACCTCAGACGTGCAAGAGCAGGTGCTGCCAATATCGTTCCCAACTCAACAGGTGCTGCCAAGGCTATCGGTCTTGTTATTCCTGAACTCAACGGCAAACTCATCGGTTCTGCTCAGCGTGTTCCTGTTCCCACAGGCTCCACAACTATCCTTACAGCAGTTGTAAAGGGTGCTGACGTTACAAAAGAAGGCATCAATGCTGCTATGAAGGCTGCTGCTTCCGAGTCTTTCGGCTACAACGAGGATCAGATCGTTTCTTCTGACGTTATCGGCATGAGATACGGCTCACTCTTCGATGCTACTCAGACAATGGTTGCCAAGATTGCTGACGATCTCTATGAAGTACAGGTAGTTTCATGGTACGACAACGAGAACAGCTACACAAGCCAGATGGTCAGAACGATCAAGTATTTTGCTGAACTCGGCTGATATCTGAAATCGTTAATAAACAAAAAATTCGGAGTGTCCTGATTTTTAGTCGGGACACTCCTTTTCTTGTATGCGGCAATTGCCGTAATAATGATGAATGATCTCTTCATAGCCTGCACCCTGTTGTGCCATGCTGTCCGCACCGTACTGACTCATGCCGACACCGTGACCGTATCCGTATACAGTAAGTATAAATTTATTATTGCTGTACATAATGTCAAAATCCGCACTTCTCAAACCGAAAATTTCCCTTATTTCCGCACCGCTGAATGTTTTGTTTCCGACTTGGATTTTCAGAACTGTACCTGAATTTGTCCTTTCGGTTTCCCCGATCCATTGTGACGGTTCACCGCTGAATGAAACACCTTTTTCCGTCATGACTTGTCGGAATCTGTCGGCTGAAATTTCTTTTGAAGAAAGATATCCCGATACATTGACATCACCTGCACTTGATACGGGCTGTAAAAATTCGCTTTCAAAGCCGAAAATATCTTTGGCACTTTCGGTCTGACCGCTTGAAACGGCATGATAGGCAATTTTAATTAAATTTCCTTCGGAATCCGTGAGGACTTTTCCGAACACTTCATTAACGGCTTGTGAATATATTCTATTCTTTCTATCATTTGTATACCTAACATACATGCTGTTTTTATTGAAAATGATTTATTTTGGGATTGAAATAAATTTTCTAATGATTGACCTAATAATTCCATTATTAGTATATTCAATTCTGAAGTACATCCATATGTTTTTATTTCTGGTAATCCAAATGCTTTTAAATGTTGTAATATTTTAGGCTTAATTTCGACAAAATAATTCATATCATTTTCATTTTTATTTGTTTTTTCATCATTAGAAATTTCTTTTGATAATATTGGATTTAACAAAGATTTTTTTAATTGAAGAGCTTCTTTATCTATTTTATTTTGATTTTTTTTCTTAGGTTTAAATTGAGAAAAAATGTTATTACTTTGAAAAA
>CAMHPW010000093.1 GCA_946187095.1 uncultured Clostridia bacterium
GATGCCGAGAAAGATGGTAATCTGACTATTTCTATTGCCGCCGGCCCTATCCCTAAACAGTTAATCAAGAATGATGCATTGACTGAAGCGGAAGAATAAAAAATTACCGGTAGCTTGACAAGACCATTGAAAAACTCACAGGCTGCAAAGTAGAAAATCCGCTTGTACCCGTATATAAAATGGTTGATACCTGTGCCGCTGAATTCAAGGCAGAAACACCTTATTTCTATTCCACATTCGATAAGGACAATGAGGCAACCGCATTCATTGAAGAAAAGAATTCAGACCGCAAGACGATTATCGTATTCGGTTCAGGACCTATCCGAATCGGTCAGGGTATCGAATTTGACTATGCATCGGTACATTGTGTATGGGCTTTGAAACAGGCAGGTTATGACGTTGTTATCGTCAACAACAACCCCGAAACCGTTTCAACAGACTTCGATACAGCCGACAGACTGTATTTTGAACCTCTCACCAATGAAGATGTCATGGGCATTATCGCAACCGAAAAGCCCTATGGCGTTGTCGTTGCATTCGGCGGTCAGACCGCTATCAAGCTCACAAAATTCCTCAGTCAGCAGGGTGTCAACATTCTCGGTACATCTGCCGACAGTATCGACATGGCAGAGGACAGAGAGCGTTTTGATGAACTTCTTGAACTTCATCATGTAAAACGTCCCGAAGGCTTTACCGTCATGACAACTCCCGAAGCCCTTGAAGTTGCCGAAAGAATCGGCTATCCCGTACTCCTCCGTCCGTCTTATGTTCTCGGCGGTCAGAATATGATTATCGCTTTTAACGAAGCTGACGTGAAAGAGTATATGGCAATTATTCTTGCTCAGGATATCGAAAACCCGATTCTGATAGATAAATACCTTTCGGGTACGGAATTGGAAGTTGACGCTATTTGTGACGGTAAAGATATTCTCATTCCGGGTATCATGCAGCACGTTGAAAGAGCCGGTATCCATTCCGGTGACTCCATCGCCGTATATCCTGCATGGAATATCAGTGACGAAATGACGGCAAATATCGTTGAAACTTCAAAGAATCTTGCCGTTTCACTCAAAACACAGGGACTTGTCAATATACAGTATCTCATTTATGAAGGCAAACTCTATGTTATCGAAGTAAATCCCCGTTCTTCCAGAACGATTCCGTATATCAGTAAGGTTACAGGAGTACCCATGGTTGATTTGGCAACTCGTGCTATGCTTGGCGAAAAACTTGCCGACATGGGTTACGGTACAGGCTTGTATAAGCGTTCACCGTATGTTGCCGTCAAAGTGCCTGTATTCTCCTTTGAAAAGCTCATCAATGTTGATAATCAGCTTGGTCCCGAAATGAAATCCACAGGCGAAGTTCTTGGCATTGCCAATACATTGGAAGAAGCACTTTACAAAGGCTTGATTGCGGCAGGCTATAAGATGACCAAACAGGGCGGTGTATTCATCACTGTCAGAAATCCCGACAAAAGCGAAATCGGCGATGTTGCAAAGAAATATGACGAACTCGGATTCACTCTCTATGCCACAAAGGGTACGGCTCAGACGCTCAGAAATTACGGTCTTGATGTTATCGAAGTCGATAAGATTCACGAAAACAGCAAGGAAAATACACTTACTCTCATTGAGAGCGGAAAGATCAACTATGTCATTTCGACTTCTTCAAAGGGCAGAATCCCTACCCGTGACAGTGTTAAAATCAGAAGAAAGACCGTTGAAAGAAATATTCCGTGTCTGACTTCCATCGATACAGCCAATGCTCTGGCGGATTCTCTCAAGAGTAAATATTCCGAATACAGCACCGAACTTGTCAATATCAACGACATGAGAACCGAAAAAGTGAAACTCAAATTCACGAAAATGCAGGGCTGCGGAAATGACTATATCTATTTCAACTGCTTTGACCAGAAAATCAACAATCCTGAAGGATTGAGTGTCAGATTTGCCGACAGACGTTACGGTATCGGCGGTGACGGCGTTATCCTGATCTGTCCGTCAGACGTTGCAGATGCTAAAATGAAGATGTACAATCTTGACGGCAGTGAAGGCAAAATGTGCGGCAACGGTATCCGCTGTGTAGGCAAATATCTCTTTGACCATAACATGGTGCAGGGCAATACCATTACAGTGGAAACCCTCAGCGGCATTAAAACTCTCAATGCCTACAGACATGACGGCAAAGTTGACGTTCTGAGAGTGGATATGGGTAAAGCTATCCTTGCATCTTCGGAGATACCTGTTGCCATCAATAAGCCCAGAGTAATCAATGAACCCGTGACAATAGGCGGAGTGGAATATAATATCACGTGTGTATCAATGGGAAATCCCCACAGCGTTGTATTCTGCAATAACGTGGATAAAATAGACCTTGAAAAAATCGGACCTCTCTTTGAAAACAGCGAACTGTTCCCCGAAAGAGTCAATGCGGAATTCGTCAAAGTCATTGATGAACATACGATTGAAATGCGTGTATGGGAGCGTGGCAGCGGTGAAACATGGGCTTGCGGTACAGGTGCGTGTGCAGTTGCCGTTGCAGCCGTTGAAAACGGTCTTTGTAAGAAAAATGAACCCATTACCGTGAAACTCAAGGGCGGCAATCTGATTATCGAATATACAGATGATACTGTATATCTCACAGGCTATGCAGAAACAGTATTTGAAGGAGAAATCGAGTTATGACAAGAAAGTACATTTTCGTGACGGGCGGTGTTGTATCGGGACTTGGCAAAGGCATTACTGCCGCCTCTCTCGGAAGACTTTTGAAAGCCAGAGGCTTGAAAGTCGCTGCACAGAAGCTCGATCCCTATATAAACGTCGATCCCGGCACCATGAGTCCTTATCAGCACGGTGAAGTTTACGTCACAGAGGACGGTGCCGAAACCGACCTCGATTTAGGTCACTATGAAAGATTCATTGATGAAAATCTGAATAAATTCTCCAACCTCACGACCGGCAGAGTATATTCCAACGTACTTGAAAAGGAACGTCAGGGAGCTTATCTCGGTGAAACCGTTCAGGTCATACCGCATATCACCAATGAGATAAAAGATTTCATCTATTCACTCGGAAATGCGTCGGGGGCAGATGTCGTTATCACCGAAATAGGCGGTACTGTCGGAGATATCGAAAGTCAGCCGTTTTTGGAGGCTATCCGACAGGTATCCGTGGAAGTCGGCAGGGAAAACAGTCTTTTCGTTCATGTATGCCTTGTGCCGTATATCAAGGGCAGTGAGGAGCATAAATCCAAACCTGCACAGCATTCCGCAAAGGAACTCCGTTCTCTCGGAATCAATCCCGATATCATGGTACTGAGATGTGACGAACCCCTTGAACAGAGTATTTTCAAGAAAATTGCCATGTTCTGCAACGTCAAGCCAGATTGTGTCATTGAAAACATGACCATTCCTGTATTGTATCAGGCTCCGCTCATGCTTGAAAAAGCCAATTTCAGTGATATCGTCTGCCGTGAACTCAACATCAGTGCACCAAAGCCCGATATGAGTGAATGGCATGAAATGCTGGAAAGAATCAATTCCCGTAATAAAGAAGTAACGATTGCTCTTTGCGGCAAATATGTTCAATTACATGATGCCTATTTATCCGTTGCGGAAGCCCTGCACCATGCAGGATATGAAAACAGTGCTTTTGTCAATATCAAATGGGTGGATACGGAACTTATCACACAATACACGGTTGATGAAATGCTCGGAGATGTTGACGGCATACTTGTCCCTGGCGGATTCGGCAACAGAGGTATAGAGGGAAAAATTATTGCCGCACAATATGCAAGAGAGCATAATGTCCCCTATCTCGGCATTTGCCTTGGTATGCAGACGGCTGTGATCGAATATGCAAGAAATGTACTGGGCTTTAAAGATGCCAATTCGGGCGAGTTCGACGAAACAAGCGAACATAAAGTCATTGACCTTATGCCCGACCAGAAAGGCGTTGTGGCAAAAGGCGGTACGATGCGTCTTGGTGCATATCCCTGTAAGATTCGCAAAAATACCATTATGGAAAAGGCTTACGGAGTTTCCGAAATAAAGGAGCGTCACCGTCACCGTTATGAATTCAACAATGATTTCAGGAATCAGTTTGAGGAAAACGGCATGAACATCACAGGTACTTCCCCCAACGGACTGCTTGTGGAAGCCGTTGAGATTCCTGCACACAGATTCTACATTGGTGTACAGTATCATCCCGAATTCAAGAGCCGTCCGAACCATGCACATCCGCTTTTCCGTGAATTTGTCAAAGCGAGTATCAAAACGGAGGAATGATCATGCTTTGCAGAGAACTTCCTCATGTATCATGGTTTGAAAACAACAATCCCTATACGGAATGCAATTATCTCTTTCACTATATTATCATACCCGATGTAAAAGAGGAAACCATGACGGTGAAAATATGGCACGGTGAATTCTGCTATGAAAAAAGCCTTGAACAGATCGTCAGTGAAAGGACTTTTCCCATGACTTCCGAGGGCAGAAATGACATGATAGAATATATCCGTGAATGTGATTTGGCATATAAACAGTAGCTTACTGTTATCAGAGGCACAAAAACGAAAAAAATAAATTTCCGTGAACACGATATCAATACCATCAATCGTTTGCTGGCAGATGTATAACACTCTCCAATATCTGTAGAATACATATCCTTTCATGCAAGTTATGTAAAAATATACGAAAAATATTGAAAATTCTTGATATATATTTCCCGAAATGTTATAATACTGTCAAAAGTATCACTGCACTGATTTTTGTGATAAAAAAGGGGATAAATATACAATTTTCTTGTACGAATACAGGCACATTGACAATTCCATAAAGGAGGCTTTACGCTATGAAAAAGAATTTATTCACCAAAATCCTTGCGTGTTCCATGGCACTTGCCATGCTCACGGGAACAGCTCTGACTGTATCCGCCGTTGAAACGGAACTCGACGGATTATCCCCTATCACTTCAAGTGAATCCGATACAGCTCAAACGGAATATGACAAAAGACTTGAAGCATTTCAGAATGAAATGGGCAGCTTTGAATTCCTTGAAAATGACGAATATTACTATTGGCTGCCGGAGGACGAAACCGTTGAAATCATGTTCTGCAAACTGCAGACAAAGGAAGTTACCGTACCGAGTGAAATTGACGGCAAGCCCGTTAAAACAATCGGCTGGTCAGCATTCTATCAGTACAAAAGTCTTGAAAAGGTCACTTTGCCCGATACGATAAGCACACTCAGCGGAGGTTTTGCAGAATCGGGAATCAAACAGATCACTATCCCCAAAAATGTTACAAACATCTATTTTGATACATTCTTTGGCTGCGAAAATCTTGAAAATATCTATGTTGACATCGAAAATCCCGTATACAGCTCACTGGAAGGGCTTCTGACAAATAAATTACAGAATCAACTCATCACCGTTCCCAAC
>CAMHPW010000094.1 GCA_946187095.1 uncultured Clostridia bacterium
ATTAATCAACATTCGGATTTTTCGGTGTTTCCCTAAGCTCCACATCAGGTCCATTTCGATTCCGTTGTAAGTGATTTTCGTTGTGCCCAAAACTTCCTGTGCAACGTATCTGTAGAGATTTTCGGTCAAGTCCATCATGCCGTTATAATCTGTATAAGCCTGATAGAGCTCCATGAGAGTGAATTCGGGGTTATGTCTGGTATCAAGACCTTCATTTCTGAAAACTCTGCCGATTTCATAAACTCTTTCAAGACCGCCTACGATCAATCTTTTAAGGTAGAGTTCAAGGGATATACGGAGTTTGAGGTCTTCATCAAGGGCATTGAAATGTGTTTCAAAAGGTCTTGCAGCGGCACCGCCTGCATTGGATACAAGCATAGGCGTTTCGACTTCCATGAAGCCCTGACCGTCAAGATAACGTCTGATGGCACTGATGATCTTTGAACGCTTGATGAAGGTATCTTTCACTTCTTCGTTCATGATGAGGTCAATATATCTCTGACGGTAACGGGCATCTGTATTGGTAAGACCATGATATTTTTCGGGGAGTATCTGAAGACTCTTGGAAAGGAGTGTGATTTCATCTGCATGGACGGAAATTTCGCCTGTCTGAGTCCTGAAAACCTTTCCTTTCAAGCCGACGATATCACCGATATCCATTTTCTTAAAGAGTTTATATTCATCTTCACCGACACTGTCTCTTGCAACGTAGGATTGAATCGTACCCTGCAAGTCCTGAATATGACAGAAAGAGGCTTTGCCCATGACACGCTTTGACATCATACGTCCTGCAATGCTGACGATTTTGCCTTCGAGTTCGTCAAAGTTATTTTTAATTTCCATGCTGTGATGTGTGACATCATATTTCATGATCTGAAAAGGATCTTTTCCGTTAGCCTGCAATTCAGCGAGCTTGTCACGCCTTACTTTGAGCAGTTCATTGATATTCTGCTGCGGCTGATTATTCTTTTCTCCCATTATTTTTCTTCCTTTCAAAAAATCATCTTGATATTTCGAGAATCTTGAATTTCACTTCACCGTTGGGTGTTTCTGCGATCACGGTATCACCGACTTTATGACCGAGCAGAGCGGCACCGACGGGGGATTCATCGGAAAGTTTGCCGTTAAAGGGATCGGCTTCACCCGAACCGATGATCTGATATTCGGCATCCTCGTCAAAGTCAAAGTCATGTACTTTTACTTTTGAGCCGATGTGTATATGTTCATCTGTGAGTTCGCTTTCATCTATAATTTTGGCGTGTTTCAAAATATTTTCGATTTCGGAGATTCTTGCTTCTACTTTCGCCTGTTCATTTTTGGCTTCATCATATTCGCTGTTTTCGGAGAGGTCACCAAAGGAACGTGCCACTTTGATTTTTTCAGCCACTTCTTTTCTGACAACGGTTTTAAGATGTTCAAGTTCGTTTTCGTAATTCTGAATACCCTCGACTGTGAGGAGCATATCCTGCTGTTTAGCCATATAAAGACCACCTTTATAATATTTTTGCAGAGTAATTATAACATCAAATCATTGATAATGTCAAGAGAATTGTAGAATGTGAAGAGGAATGAGAAGTGAAAAAAGCGGCTGACGAATCAATGTCAGTCGCTTTGTAATTGCTCATTGCTAATTGAATCAGTACCAGGGGGTAAGACGGTAATAGAGTTCTTCATAACGTCTTGCGGAGTTGTTCCAGGAGAAGTCCATTCTCATGCCTCTTGTAGCGATCTCATTCCAGCGTCCTCTGTCGGTGAAGTAAACGGTCTTCGCATAGTTGATGGTATTGAGCATTTCCTCACCGTTGTAGTTGGCGAATGAGAAGCCTGTACCTGTATTTTCAAACCAGTTGTAAGGCTGAACGGTATCTTTCAGACCGCCTGTTTCACGGACGATGGGAACGGCACCGTAACGGAGTGCGATCAGCTGCGTCAGGCCGCAAGGCTCGAATTTTGAGGGCATGAGTACGGCATCGGCAGCGGCATAGAGTTTATGGGCTCTGTTGTCGGAATAGTAGATGTTTGCGGAAACTTTAGTAGGATTGAACCACTGATAGTCACGGAACATCTTTTCATATTTTTCATCGCCCGTACCGAGAACAACGACTTGTGTATGGTCGTCAATGATCCTCTCCATAACGAAGCTGATCAGATCAAAGCCTTTCTGGTCTGTCAGTCTGGAAATGATTCCGATCATGAATTTATTGTCATCTTCGGGCAGACCGAGTTCATACTGCAGACCACGTTTGTTATGAACTTTTTTGTAGAAAGTATCAGGTGTATAGTGGTCGTAGATCTGAATGTCATGTTCGGGGGCATAGACATTGTAGTCAATGCCGTTGACGATACCGCAGAGAGCATTGTTTCTCTGACGCATCAGACCGTCAAGACCTTCGCCGTAGTAGGGCATCTGAATTTCGCCTGCATAGGTGTCACTGACGGTAGTAACGTAATCGGCATAAACAATACCGCCCTTGAGCATATTGGCTTCTTTATTGTATTCCATCGCTCCGAAGGGGGAGAATACATATTCGGGGAAAGCGGTCAGATATCTGAAAGTCTTGATATCATAGATTCCCTGGAATTTCAGGTTGTGTATGGTCATGATGGTCTTGGTACCCCAGAAGAAACCGTTGTCTTTGTAGAGGGTACGGAGGAATACGGGTACAAGAGCCGACTGCCAGTCGTGGCAATGGATAATATCGGGTTTGAAGCCGATCACGGGGAGGATCGCCAAAGCTGCCTTGCTGAAGAAAGTAAACTTTTCGATATCCTGTTTGATGTCGCCGTAGGGCTTGTCGCCGCCGAAATAGCCTTCATTGTCTATGAAATAGTAATGGATTCCTTCATAGTAGTATTCCATGATGCCGACATAGACATTGTTGGGCTTATAGCCCAGGTCCATATAGAAACTTGTGACATAGTTGAAATGCTGACGGTATTCCCAGGGGATAGACATATATTTGGGGATAACAACACGAACATCAAACTGATCCCTGTTGAGCATTTTCGGCAGAGCACCTACAACGTCTGCAAGTCCGCCGGTCTTGATAAACGGGTAACATTCTGATGCAACAAACAAAATATTTCTCATAACATCGCTCCATTCTGATAAAGAAGTTTTTTTACCAATTTATGACCATTCCTATTATAATCCATTTTTCCGCAACATTCAATAGATATTTTATTTTTTTTATCAAACAGTCGGTCATGGCAGAGAGCCGCTGATAAAGCTGCCGAATGCTGTATCGAGGACATCAAAACGTGTGAAATCTTCAGATATAACTTCAAATTTTGCAATATTGATTACAGTGCCTTTCTCAAGGGGAATATCACTGTAGTCGGCGGTCATATAGCCGTACTGACGGATATTCTCATTTGTATATACATCCTCAAGAGAGAAATACTCCACCGCATTTCTCACTGTGAGGAGATCAGCAGCTTTTATTTTTTGATTGGGGGAAGTATTGCCGTTTGGCAGGTGATCGGCAAATGAAAATCTTCCGGCAGCGGATTCCTGAGTAATGGAACCATTGCGGACACCTTCATACAGTGTCCTGCAGGCACTCTGCAGAGGTGTTTCAACGGCATCATTCAGCACTTGCTTTTCATAATATGTAAATGTCCGGCTGACGATCGGAATTTCTTCAAAAGAACTTTCGGTTTGGGGAGAGTCTCCCAAACAGCCTGAAAAAAGCAATATCAAAGCGGCTGCCATATATGCAGCTTCAAGACACTTTTTCATATAATCCCTCCTGTATCAATCCGTGATGCAGTCAAACGGATCGCTGATCGTATTGGAATAGTCATTTTCAGCTTCCTCAACGAGCATTTTTACAGACGGATTGTGTATATCATCTTTTTTGGAAACGATATATCCGAATGTATTTTTGAGTGACAGATTTTCAATGATGCTGAGAATGATATCCATGATATCATAGGAATTGATCTGGATGGCAGACATGAGATACTTTTCTGCTTTCTCTGCAATACAGGAAGAAACGGGTTCATAGGTGTCCCATTGTCTGTATGCAAGCTCATACAGTTCCTTCAATGCCGGCATCGTTTTAGGCTTGTTCTCATATATTTCAAAAAAGTTTCTGAAATATGATTCAAGCTCTTTGGTATCAAGTGAATCTGAAAGTCCGTCAAAAATCAATGAGTTCAAGCCACCTTTCAGCAAAGTTCATGGAGAAAATTTATTCAAGACCGTTTTTCTTTGCCCAGAGTTCAAGGGAATCTGCACAGTAAGAGAGTTTTTTCAGTGTGGCAACGATCTTTTTGAAGTCTTCACGCTCATATTCGTCAATAATACCGTCTTCGAGTATCTGATAGATCGTGTCATTGGACTTGTTCAGAAAGTGGAGTGCCGACATCAGACGCACGGCGATTTCACTCAGGTCTTCATAGATGAGTGTGGGATTGTCTTTTCCGATAGGGCATTGTCTGGTGCAGTAATAATTGCACAATTCAGGAGCATTGTAGACGCTCGACATGGAAACCACATCATCGGGACTCGGTATTTTTTCACCGCTCTCGATCCCCAGCAGTTTGGTACGCTCTATATACACCAGATCCTGTGCACTTTCGCAGTTATTGAGTAAAGGCTGCGTTCTTGCCGCCTGTTTTCTTGCTTTTCTGTATATATTTTCTTCCATTTTCAAAAAATCTCCCAAATTATTTTATTATTCATTATTATATCATAAACTATACATAATTTCAATCACTCAGTTTATATTTTTTGACTAAAAAATTGAAAATAGTTCTTTACTTTTTATCAAAACAGTTGTAGAATGATGGTGTAAAGATTTTTTAACAGAGGAGCAGATTGAAATGAAAATTATGGTTGAAACATCGGCACGCCACGTTCACGTTACAAAGAGTACGCTTGCAACGCTTTTCGGTGAGGGCTATCAGCTCACGAACAAGAAAGACCTTTCACAGCCCGGACAGTTTGCCTGCTTTGAGAAGGTAACAGTCGTAGGTCCCAAAGGGGAACTGGTATGTTCCATTCTCGGACCGGAACGTCCCGATGATCAGGTCGAACTCTCGTTTTCCGATGCACGCAAGATCGGCATTAACCCGCCTGTCAAAGAATCCGGTGATGTAAAAGGCACACCCGGCTGCAAGCTGATCGGACCGAAAGGTGAAGTGGAAATAGAATGTGGTGTCATGGTCGCAAAAAGACATATCCATCTTGATCCCAAGACTGCCGAGGAATTCGGTCTCAAGGACAAGCAGGTAGTCAGCGTAAAGACAGGCAAAGACGGCAGAGAATTGATATTCGGTGATGTAGTTGTAAGAGTAAGCCCCAGATTTGCCCCCGCTATGCATATCGATACAGATGAATCCAATGCAGCCTGTGCACCTGTTGAGGGAGCAATTTTAAGTAATTAAAAACATTGACATTAGTGATTAAATGTGTTAAAAT
>CAMHPW010000095.1 GCA_946187095.1 uncultured Clostridia bacterium
GTTAAAGCTCAATGCAAGGGCTGTGACAAACGACATGGATGATCTGCCCATATTTTTATGTTCAGGTTCTTTTGCAGTTTCCTGTATTTCAAAGGGATTGGTATCGCCTGTAATTTTGCCGTCAGCTAATTTCACGATACGGTTGGCATATTTTTCTGCCAATTCCGGATTATGCGTTACCATGATAACGAGCCTGTCCTTTGCGACTTCATTGAGCAAGTCCATGACTTGCAGACTTGTTTCGGAATCCAAGGCACCTGTCGGTTCATCTGCAAGGAGGATATCGGGATCATTGACCAATGCACGGGCAATGGCCACTCTCTGCATCTGACCGCCCGACATCTGATTCGGTCTCTTATGGAGCTGGTCGCCCAAGCCGACTTTTTGGAGAGCCTCTTTGGCACGTTTTCTTCTTTCGGATTTGGAAATGCCCGAAATGGTCAGAGCAAGTTCGACATTGGAAAGGATATTCTGATGTGGGATAAGATTATAGCTTTGGAATACAAAGCCTATGGTATGATTGCGGTAGGAATCCCAATCCCTGTCTTTATATTTTTTGGTGGAAATGCCGTTGATAATTAAATCACCGCTGTCATACCTGTCAAGACCGCCGACAATATTGAGTAAAGTAGTCTTTCCCGAACCCGAAGGACCGAGGATTGCCACAAATTCATTGTCACGGAAATTCAGGCTTACGTCATCAAGGGCAGTCTGAACAAGGTCGCCTGTTTTGTACTGTTTGGAAATATTTTTTATCTGAAGCATGAAAACACTCCTGTATTTCAATTTGAGAAAATCATATCATACATGAAAATTTTTGTCAATAAAAATGCCCTGATAAATATTTTTGGCTTTCAGTTCGTGATTGATAAGATTCAGCACACGGCGTTTATCGCCGCTCCATTTGGGAGAAATGAGTAAATGTTTGTCACCGTCACCTGTCAGGCGGTGCACAACGACATTTTGCGGAAGTACAGATATCACATCACAAACAAGTGAGATATATTCCTGTTCGCCTAAAGTTTCAAAAAGTCCGTTTTGATAGAGTTCGGCAAGTCGTGTATGTTTGAGAACGTGCAGAAGCTGTATTTTGATACCGTCCGTGAAATTGCCGACATATCGGGCAGTTTCAAGCATATCTTCACGGCTTTCAAAGGGCAAGCCTAAAATGATATGGGTAATGACTTTTGCACCTGCCTGTTTTAAGTTATGAACAGCCGTTTCATAGCAGTCAAGCGGATATCCACGGTTGATGAATTCGGCAGTTTTTTCATGCATGGTCTGCAAGCCCAATTCTACCCATACAGGCTTGATTCCGGCAAGTTCGGAAATAAGCTGTATTTTGTCATCTTCAAGGCAGTCGGGACGGGTGGCTATGGAGAGGACGGCAATATCCTCTCTTTGTATCACGGGCAGGAAAAGATTGCGGAGATATTCAGCAGGGGCATAGGTATTTGTATAAGCCTGAAAATAGGCGATATATTGCTCACCGCTGAATTTGTCTTGTACAAGGGACTTGGCATAGTCGATTTGTTGTGAAATATCGGTACAGGGGGCGGCGAATTCCCCCGAACCGCCCTCACTGCAGAAAATACAGCCGCCTGTTGAGATTTTGCCGTCACGGTTCGGACAGGTCATGCCGCCATTGAGAGAAAGTTTATACAGTTTTTTGCCGAAAGTTTCTTTGAGGTAGCAGTCAAGGGAATAGTATCTTCTGCCGCTGAACAGTTTCATGTTATCACTCCAAGAAAACAAAGGGGAGAAGCAACATGGAATTTGCTTTCCCCTGAAAGATTATTCTGCTGAGAAATTGCTCTTGTCCACTCCGCACAACGGACATACCCAATCTTCGGGAAGATCCTCAAAAGCCGTGTTGGGAGCGATATCGTTGTCTTCATCGCCAACGTAGGGATCGTAAACATATCCGCATACGTCACATACATATTTCTGCATGGAAAAATACACCTCACCTGTATAAATTTTTATTGATTATACAATAACTTCCCCAAAAAGTCAACAGTTTTGTTAAAAATGAGGAATGAAGAATGAGGAATTTTTTGTATTCCTCACTCCTCATTTTGTTCCAGTTTTGAGATTTCGTTGACGACATCGCCCTGAATACTTTCCAGACGTTCGGAAATGTTGCTGACGGCGGTGTGATAGGTGTCCGTAATCGTTTCCTGATAGCGTTTTGTCAGGTGATAGCCCAGAAGTGCCGCTAAAATGACGAGTACGGCGGTCACTATGATAAACAGGGCGGAAAATTGATGTTTTGATTTTGTTTTCACTTTGCGTCACCGATTTTCCTGTATTTTTCAACGACCACGGCAAATGCACCCATATCGAGAGAATATTTGTATGAAATGCAGATCAGTCTTGCAGATACTAGATAATTGCCTTCGATATCGTCAAAAATGGCCTGATTGGTATAGGTGACAAGGCATTTTTTGGCGGCAAGGCGGAATTCCTTTGACGGCTGTTTTTTCCAGACGGAATATTCGTTATTTTCGCACTGTTCGCCAAGACCGATCTTTTCGACAAAACGCTTGTATTCGTCATTTGCCCTGAGAATACGGAAATTATCCTGACGGTATTCTATGACGGCCACGGGCAGACTCAGGGCGGAATCGGAAAGTCGGATACGGTTCTTTTTGAGAATGGATTCATCGAGCCTTACCGCACCGATCTGATTGTAGTAGCTGACGGTAGTGAAGTCGTCATAGTCAAGACCGACTTTTCGCTGATACTGACTGATATGGTAATCGAGCGGCATGGCTTTTTTGAAGGAATGTCCCTGCATTTTTTCACAGCCTATGTCACGCAGGAATTTCTTTTTTTCATCGGTATCAACGCCCTCGGCGAGTGTATAGATACCGAGTTTGGTGAGCATATTGACGACTTCGGTGATGATAATGGCACTTTTGTTTGTCGTTCCGAAATCTTTCAGGAATTCCATATCGAGCTTGACAACATCGAAGTTATATTTTTGCAGCGTCTTGAAAGAGGAGAAATCGCTGCCGAAATCGTCCATCCATACTTCAAAGCCTGCACTGTGGAATTTATTGATCTGACCGTTGAGAAAATCGGCATTGTGGATAAAGGCACTTTCGGTGATCTCGATGGACAAAAGTTTGTGTGGGATTCTGTAGCTGTCGACGATTTTGATGACTTCATCGGCAACGTCAAACATTTCAAAATCGATTCTTGAGAGATTGACGGAGATGGGGACAAGGGGGAAATTCATATTCCGGAGCCTGTCGAGGTCCTCACAGATTTTTTTGACCATATAGAAATCGAGTTTATGAATCAGGCGGTGTTCTTCGAGTACGGGAATGAACTGAAAAGGCTGAGCCATACCCCTGTCGGGTTTTGTCCATCGGCAGAGGGCTTCAAAGTCGCATATATTTCCCGTAAGGCTTCTGACAATGGGCTGATAGTGTACGCTGATATAGCCTTTTTCGAGAGCCTCGTCAAAATGGGTGAGGATATATCTTCTTTTGTGATATTCCTCGAACATAGTATTGTCGAACAGCTTGTATTTTTTATTGTAATCTTCCTTAATGCTGCGGCAGGCAAGCCTTGCACGGTCACAAAGGGAATCGATATCGATATCCCTGCCGTCATCGATATAAAGTCCCGCACATATCTGAACAGGGATATTCATGGGATTGTTCATGACCTGTTCATAGACTTTTTCAATGCTTTGTTCAATGCTTCTCCTGCTTGTGAGAACAACAAAGCGGTCTTCGGAAAGTCGTGAAACAGGTTCGCCTGCAAAAGTCTTTTTCAGGATGTACATGGTATTGATCAGGACACTGTTTCCGCATTCAAAGCCGTATTTTTCATTGATGGCTTTCATGTCACGGATATCGAAATAGATCAGTACAGGAGTCTTGTTTCTGTTTCTCATCTGAGTGATATAGCTTTGTGCCATGATACGGAACTGTGTCATATTCGGCAGACCTGTCAGGTCATCAAAAGAAGAACTGACTTCCAGCTTCAGAAGCTCCGTTACGTCCGAGCCGCATATGAAATATTTTTTCTCGTTTTTGTCGATCCTCTGCAGTCTGATGCTTTTGACATGGTCGGCTGAAATACGGTTGATAATCGTGGCACTGGAATTTGCCCCGCATTTGAATTCGATAAAATTCATGAGCTGGGCGACATTTTTAAAACGGTATCCGAAATTGACGGAAAACAGCTCCAGCATTTGTCCCAGGGGGAGTTTGAGTTTATTTTCGCCTTCTATAAAATATACGTTTTCGGAATCGATATAAGCCATGAAATCCGATACCATAGCGGATGATCTGATCATGGAGTCATAAACGATACTGTCAGTGACGTTTTCCGCCTGAAGTTTAAGATACAATTCGCCGTCGGGGGACATCATGACAGATGCTGAAATCTTGATGCTGATTTGACCTTTATCGGAACTGAAGGTGAAGATATGACAGCCGAAATCGGTGTTCACGGAACTTGCCGCTATCTTGTCAGGGGAAAGTTTTTCAAAAAATTCGATATCTTCTTTTTCCGTGAGCCAGCCTTTGTGCAGGGCATAGTAATCACGGTACAGGAACGTATCGCCCGGACTTTCGCCGGCGATCCCTACGCCTGACTGGAAAACAAGCTCATCGGAGGTGATGTTCCAGACAGTATAGCCCTTGTATCCGAAGGTGTGAAAGGGGATATCATTGCTCTCGCCGTGAAGAAAATCTTCAAAAATTTTCTTTTGTTCTTCATATTCGGGACTGTACGCTTTGAGATCGATATTGTTGTACCAGAGTACATATATTTTTTCATTTTCATCAGAAATGATCTTTTTGCCGCTGAGGTATATATGATGATAATTTTTCTCGTTTTTGAATTTTACTCTGACGGAAGTATGCACTTCACCGTCACTGAAAAAGAAATCCCTGCATTTTCTTCTGAGCTCATAGACATCTTCTTTATGAACGGAAGTGTAAATATTTCCTTCCAGCAAGGTCATGGCATTCTCACGGTTTTCATCCATCAGTCTGCAAAGACCGTCTGATACCAGCACGGTCTTTACCTTCGTGTTTTCCACACGGAAAAAAGCAAACGGGATCACGGAAGTTTCGATAAAACCCCTCTGCTGTTCCGAATAATCATAGTTTTTAAGATTTTCCAACGTGAAAGCCTCCCTGCAAAAAACTCCTCAACATAATCATACTATTTTTTGTCTGTTTTGTCAATGTATGGTTTCAAAAAAATGGCAGGGCTGTTCAAAAACATAAAGTGCAGTCATCTTTCAGACTGCACTTTATGCCAAAAGGAAGTGATAATGAAAAAAACAAAACAGCAATAATTTGTCATGAAAATGATATTCAACGGTGCTATTATATCATATGGTTTTGACTTTTTCAATAGTTTTTTTGTATTTTTTGAAAAAAATTTATTCATCG
>CAMHPW010000096.1 GCA_946187095.1 uncultured Clostridia bacterium
TTTCAGGCTTTTCTTAAATATCTTCAAGGTTTTTACAGCAAAATCAGACAGATTTTTCCCTCTCTTTTCAGCCCCGACAAATCTGTTGGAAAAATAGATTTTTTTCTTGTAAAAAGTGCATTTTTATTGTATGATATTGACATATCAATATGTTAGGAGAGATCGCTATGCGTAAAACCAAAATTATATGCACCCTCGGTCCGTCGACCGATGACGAAAACGTCCTTCGCTCTCTCATGCTCAACGGCATGGATGTTGCAAGGATCAATATGTCCCATCAGACGCACGAAACCCATCAGATCAAGATCGATGCCGTCAAGAAACTCCGCAGGGAACTCAACAAGCCTGTTGCCATTCTTCTCGATACAAAAGGTCCCGAAATCCGTACAGGCAATTTCCCCGAAAAAGTCATTCTCGAAACAGGTCAGAATTTCACCCTCACGACTGAAACCTGTGAAGGCAATAAAGAACGCTGTTCCATCACTTTCAAGAATCTTCCCAATGATGTCGATGTCGGAAACAAAATTTTAATTGATGACGGTCTGATCGAACTCAAAGTACTCAGCACTACTCCCTCTGAAATTCACTGCAAAGTCCTCAACGGCGGTCCTGTTTCTTCCCATAAGGGAATCAATGTTCCCGATGTATTCCTTTCCCTGCCGTTCATGAGCGAACAGGATAAAGCCGATCTCAAATTCGGCGTTGAAAATGACGTTGACTTTGTAGCCGCCTCTTTCACCAGAAATGCCAATGATATCAATGAGATGAAAGCCGTTCTCGACAGCTACGGCGGCAGTGACATTAAAATCATTGCCAAGATCGAAAATAAAGACGGTGTTGACAATATCGATGAAATTCTCCGTGTAGCCGATGGTGTCATGGTCGCAAGAGGTGATCTGGGCGTTGAAATTCCTATCGCAGAAGTGCCTATTATCCAGAAAATGATCATTCAGAAAACACGCAATTCCGACAAGCCTGTTATCACGGCTACTCAGATGCTTGACTCCATGATGAAAAATCCCCGTCCGACAAGGGCTGAAACAACCGATGTTGCCAATGCCATCTATGACGGCACAAGCGTTATCATGCTTTCGGGTGAAACTGCCGCAGGCCTGTTCCCTGTGGAAGCCGTCAAAACTATGGCGAATATCGCTGAAATTACCGAAAGCCATATCGACTACATAGACAAATTCAGGAATCTCGATATCCACGAAAGACCTGACGTTACTTCTGCCATATCCCATGCCGCCTGCACAACGGCTCATGATCTGGGGGCATCCGCTATCATTACCGTTTCCAAATCGGGCATGACTTCCAGAATGCTGTCAAAATACCGCCCGAGCTGTCCCATCATCAGCGGCACTCCCAGCGAAAAAGTCTGGAGACAAACCAATATGTCATGGGGTATCGTTCCCGTCATGATAGAAGAAAAAGACAATACAGACGAACTCATTGACCACGTTATCTCCATCGCACAACAGCAGAATCTCCTCAAAAACGGCGATTTAGTCGTATTGACGGCAGGCGTTCCGCTCGGCATATCAGGCACTACCAATCTTATGAAAGTCCATCTTGTCGGAAATATCCTTGTCAGCGGTCAGACAATCGTTAATGACATTTCTTCACACGGTCATCTGATGGTCTGCAAATCCGAAGAAGAAGCTCTTGCCAACTTCAAAGAGGGTGAAATTCTCGTTATCCACGAAACGACCAACCGCCTTATCCCCATTATGAAAAAGAGTGCAGGCATCATCACCGAAGTTGACGGCATCAATTCTCATGCGGCAGTTGTCGGTCTTGCCCTCAATAAGCCTGTCATTGTCGGTGCAACAAACGCTACTTTCATTCTCAAAACAGGCACCAACTGCAATATCTATGCAGGAAAGAGCGTTGTCACCACCGCCACAACGAAGTTTTAATGCACAATTTCAAATAACGAAAGGTGTGTTTTCATGAGTTTCACGATAAACGGAAAAGAACTTCCCCCTATTGCCATCGGCACATGGGCTTGGGGCGGCGGTACGAACGGCAGTAAAATGGTGTTCGGCTCAAAGTCCGATCCCAAAATCCTCAAAGAGAGCTTTGATATCGCCTTTGAAAACGGCTTCACTCTCTTCGACACAGCCGCTGTCTATGGCATGGGCAATGCCGAAAAACTTCTCGCCGAATTCACTGACGGCAAAGACTTCATTTTCAGCGACAAATACACCCCCCTCAAAAAATTTTCCCCCGAACTCCTTGATGATATGTATATTGACAGCATCACAACATTTAATGGAAAGATTCCCGATATTTATTGGCTTCATCAGCCCAAATACATCAAAGCCACTCTCCCCTGTCTTTGTCAGATGCAGAAAGACGGCAAAATCGGCAGTATCGGCGTTTCCAATTTCAATTTTGAACAGCTTCAGACTGCCAATGATATCGTAAAGGAACATGGCTGCACCATTGCAGGCGTACAGAATCATTTCAGCCTGATCCACAGGGATTCCGACAAAAACGGTGTCCTTGAATGGTGCAAAAACAATAACGCTGTATTCTTCGCCTACATGGTTCTCGAACAGGGTGCTCTCACAGGCAAATTCAACTCCAAAAAGAAAATGCCGTTTTTCTCAAGGCGTGGCTTTGCCTATAACAGACATCTCAAAAAGCTCGAACCGCTTTTTAAAGAACTGGAAGCTGTCGGCAAAAAGCATGATCTGACCGTATCACAGACTGCCATCACCTATGCCATTGCCAAAGGCACTCTTCCGATCATCGGCATTACAAAACCCTATCAGGCAAAGGAGCTTGCCAAGATCGCTTCCGTGACACTTACCAAAGGAGAAATTCTGCAGCTTGAAACTACTGCCGATGAGATCGGTATCAAAGTCAAAGCCGGCTGGGAATAATATACGCAAAACCGCAGTTTTTATAAGAAACTGCGGTTTTGCATAAATTTATAATTAAAATTTCACAATTCTTTGTAAATAATAACAGTTGCAAAATGCAGAATGATTTGCTATAATAATACCTGTTGTTGACCGGGTGTGGCGCAGATTGGTAGCGCGCTTGAATGGGGTTCAAGAGGCCGCTGGTTCGATTCCAGTCACTCGGACTTTTACAAAGCACTTGCCTGAGCAGGTGCTTTTGTTTTTACCAAAATTTTACAAGAGAAAAATACCGTCGGTATCAAAAGATGACCGACGGTATTTTTTTAACGTGAGTTCGATGGAAAAATTCGGATTTGAGAATCTATGCGGCTGTCGCCGCATTTAACCTCTCCGCCTCGCTACGCTCGGCACCTCCCCTGAAATCAGAGGAGCCAAGCCGACTTTTTGCCTTGCCGTTAGTCTGTCACTTGCGGCAGACACTCTTGCCTCCTCTAATTTTAGGGGCGGTGACGGAGAGGTTGATTCAGTCACGAAGTGACTGAACGACGCTTCTTCAAAAAAGCCGAAATTCCATCGAACTCACGTTGTTTAATCCCTTGTTGCCTTCCTGAAGTTCTCTATCACATACTGTGCCTGTTCATCCGTCATCTTGGAATACAACGGCAAAGTGATCTCATTTTTATACATCTCAAACGCATTCGGGAAATCTTCGATACTGTATCCCATGCGTTTATATGCCGTCATCATGGGAAGGGGCTTGTAATGCACATTCGTTGCCACTCCATAATTTGCCATTCTCTCTATGACCTTATTCCTGTATTCCTCGTCCTGCCACATCAGCTTGACAAGATACAAATGTCCGCTTGAAAATATCTTATCCTTTTCGGAAAAGTGCTGCAGTACCGACACTCCGCCCTGACTTGCCAGCTCTTTATTATAATACTCTATTATCTTCTTACGTTTTTTGAGCATTTCGGGCAGTCTTTTTAACTGTACAAGCCCTATTGATGCCATGATATCCGTCATATTGCATTTGAAATACGTTCCGATAATATCATATTCCCATGAACCAAGTTGCGTTTTGGCAAGGGCATCTTTTGACTGTCCGTGAAGTGACAGCAGCATATACTGCTTATACAGTTCATCACTGTCCAAGCCTTCATGCTTTCTCCAGGTCACTGCACCGCCCTCGCCTGTCGTGAGATTCTTGACGGCATGAAATGAAAATGCCGTGAAATCCGCCAGCATTCCCACTCTTGCCATACCTCTCCTTGCCCCTATGGAATGTGCAGCATCGGCAAGCACGATCATCCTGCCAAATTTCTCCTGGATCGGCGTTTCGGGAACGAATTTTGACTTTTCCCTCTCCACGATCTCAAATACTTTGTCATAGTCACACGGCACTCCGCCTAAATCGACAGGAATGATCACTTTCGTTCTGGAATTGATGTAATCGGGCAGTCTGTCATAATCCATCTGAACGGAATTCGGCATACAGTCCACCAAAACAGGTCTTGCCCCCACATGACAAACCGCACTTGCCGTTGCCGTATAAGTATAGGCAGGCACAATGACTTCATCGCCCTTTTTCACTCCCAGTATACGCAAGGTCATTTCCAGTGCAGATGTGCAGGAATCCAAACAAACCGTCCTTTCACTCATGCAGAACTTTGTTATCATATTTTCAAATTTCTTTGTTTTCGGTCCTGTCGTAATCCAGCCGCTCTGAAGCGTATCCACCACTTCATCAATTTCCTCGTCTGTAATATCAGGCGGTGAAAACGGTATTTTCATCATAAAAATTCCTCCTAAATATATCACTTATCATCTTTCATAGCTTTCATAAACTTATCAAAAGCTGTCGGAAACATTGCTACCAAAAAATCTTGTTTATCATCATATATTCTCAAAACTTTTCCAAAAATCACTGTTCCATCTGTTTCACGATAATAATTGACTGTTTTTCGATCAAAAACCGCCAGCGTTCCGAGATATTTCAAAGTTACCGTTTCATCATCTATCAGTATCACTCCGCCTTTTGTCCACAAAATTCCGTGTTCATTGTTTTTGATTCCCCTGACAAATATTTTCAGCTTATCTCTGTCAAACATAGTTTATCCGCCTTTCACTGTCCGTATCAATATGATACTCTATCATGCCCGATTTGTCAATTTTTCACCAACAACATCATGATTCCCGACAATGCCGCTGCCAATACAGGCGAGCCTATCAGCGTACCAAGCCATTTCATAACAAGCGTTTTGCCGTATATATACGGCATCAATTCCTCTGTTTTCGGAATGATCCATGCTTTTGTTTTGCCTACCCAATAGAAGTCTATAAACAGCCTGTCAAACAGCCCCTCTATCATCATGATAACATATATCTGCCAGAAACCCTCAAAAAATCCCCTTGCACCATTTATCCAGTAAATCCAGCAAAATCATTTACACAACATCCTGCAGCAATTATATCACTTCCTCTATTTATTGTTCCAGCAGCTATAGGAATTTG
>CAMHPW010000097.1 GCA_946187095.1 uncultured Clostridia bacterium
CTGTGATCTTGTCGAAAAAACCTTTGACCTCGACATCATCTACTTCTATGTCATATACAAGCTGATATAAAACATCCGTATCGGAATAGGACACGCAGGAAAGCGTTACAGACGTAAAGCCTTTTCTGACGGCTTTGAAGAAGTATGTCTCGGTATCGCCCTTGTCAACTCCCGAAAGTTCCACGATATTGGTATTGCTTATCTCAAATTTCCATTTATATCTCATGGGAGCATTCTTGACATCAATATAGAATGCTGCCGTGATCCTTTCAGGTTCGGGAAGTTCTCTTTCAAAGTAATTTCCCTCTGTCTTATCAACAGTGTAATTCAGATTTTTGTCAACGGTGATGTGATATGAAATGCTGTAAACCTTTCCGTTATAAGCCGTATATTTCATGGTGAGATCGGCTGCCCCTGCCTTAGCCGTTCTGAAACGGTAATCAAGAGTCATGAACGGTTCAGCCGCACTCATACTGCCTGATGCTGTCTTTTCTTTAAACAGCACACTTTCACCGGAAATTTCATAACTCCACTGATACGGTGCGGAAATAGGTGCTTTGAGTTTCAGAGAAAATTCGGCAGGAGTCTTGATTCCTTCATTTTCGACAGTCAGTGAAAAGTATTTTTCGCTGACCTGTCCGAAAACATCCCTTGCTTTGATGCAGATATCATATTTGCCTTTTTCCTGCGGTCTCCACTGCATCGAATCGGCTTCTTTGAAGTCATTGAGCGTTGTCCATGTATTGCTGTCGGCATTTTTGCAGTAATAGGCATACTGATATCGGGGCATACCGCCTGTTGCCTTTGCGGTGAGAGTGACGGTTTCACCCATTCTGATATGAGTGGAACTCAGCAAAGAAACATTCACCAATTCTTCGGCGGCTGTCAGGTCAAAATATTTTTTATAAACTTTTCTGTTATAGAATATTTTGATACATATTTCATAGATTCCCATATCTTCGGGAGTCCACTGAATCGTATCATTATGGTCATAAGCCTGCAAAGTCACCCAGCCCTCATTTTCATAGTTGTAATAAAAGGCATACTGACATTTTTTTTTATCAAGACCTTTTGCCATTGCATTAAGAGTCACGGAATATCCGAGATTGACAAAATTGGTGCTGATTTTCGAGATATTCACGGATTTGGAATTGGCAGTCGTCTGGGTAACGACTTCTGCCACTTTCTCCGCATTTGCGGTAAAAGATGATATATTAACAGCCAATGCCAGCGTGAGTATCACGGATATTATCATAAAAATCTTTTTGGACATATTGATCATTCCTCCAATTTTCATGTAGTTTCTCTATTATTAGCACAAAAAAATGTATCTGTCAATGTTTTTGACACCGACAGACACATTTTTTATCATAACGTCCAAAATATAATTAAGAATTAAGAATTCATAATGCAGAATTATGTTATTTTACAAAACCAAGTACAATATTTTCGACTTTTTCAAGTACGGAATTGATTTTTGAAACATCTCCGACACCTGCCATAGCTCTTTCGGGCTTGCCGCCGCCCTTGCCGTCTACCAATGCGGCAACTTCCTTGATGATTTTACCTGAGTGACAGCCGAGTTTCAAAGCGTCTTTTCCGCAGGCAACAGCGATATTGGAATTGCCGAAAAGTACAGCAACCGCTTTCGGTTCGAGTTCAAGCACCCTGTCAAGCATCACTTTCAGTTCGGCAGAGCTTACGGCAAAATTGCCTTTGATAATCTTGACACCGTTGATTTCTTCGGCATTTTTGATAAGGCTATCTATGCTCATGGAAACGAGTTTCGCCGTGAGTCTTTCAATTTCCTTGTCTTTTTCTTTCAGTTCGCTGACGGTATGTTCGCAGACGGATTTGAGATTGTTCATATTGGTAGCTTTCACGGCTTTCATGCTGTCCGAGATGATATCGGAATAGCTGTCGATAACGTCAAGAACACCTCTGCCCGTAACGGCTTCAATTCTTCTGACACCCGAAGCGACAGAGCCTTCACTCAATATTCTGAACAAGCCTATTTTAGCGGTATTTTCGATATGGGTACCGCCACAGAATTCCTTTGAGAATTCATCTATCATGACAACTCTTACGACATCACCGTATTTTTCACCGAATAATGCCATAGCACCGAGTTTTTTTGCTTCCTCTATAGGCATTTCCTTTGTAACGACATTGATACCCTTGAAAATTTCGTCATTGACAAGAGTTTCGATTGTTTTGAGTTCGGTATCGGTCAATGCGGAGAAATGCGTGAAGTCAAAACGGAGTTTATCGGCAGTTACAAGCTGTCCTGCCTGTTCAACGTGAGTGCCGAGGACATTTCTCAAAGCTGCCTGCAAAAGATGTGCTGCCGTATGATTACGCATGATGGAATAACGGTTTTCATAGTCAACTTCAGCCTTTGCGGAATCGCCGTTTTCAAAAGCACCCTCTGTCACGATACATCTGTGCATATAAATGCCGTTGTTGTCTTTCACGGTGTCTTTGACTTCCATTTTAGCGGTTTCTGTGGTAATGATACCGATATCGCCGACCTGTCCGCCGCTTTCCGCATAGAAAGGCGTTGTATCGAGAACAACGACGATTTCATCGCCTGTACCTGCAAATTCAACTTTTTCACCGTCTTTGACAACGGCAAGGATTTTTGCATCTGCCGTCAAATCGGTATAGCCGACAAATTTTGTTTTTTCAATGCCGCCAAAGTCGATTGCATCACTTTCCCAAGCCTCAGCACCTGCGTTTTTACGGGCACCTCTTGCACGTTGTTTCTGCTCTTTGAGAAGTTCTTCAAATCTTTCCATGTCAACGGTCATGCCCTTTTCGGCAGCAACTTCTTTCAGCAAGTCAACAGGGAATCCGAATGTATCATTGAGTTTAAAAGCGTCCTCACCCGAAATTCTGTTTATCTCTGAATTTGCTATGATTTCATCAAGCAGTTCAAAACCCTGATTGAGCGTTTTGGAGAAACTTTCTTCTTCATTCTTGATGACTTTCACGATAAAGTCACGTTTTTCGGCAAGTTCGGGATATACGGGATTTTCCTGTACGACTGTATCAACGACTTTATACAGGAAAGGTTCTGAAATGCCCAAAAGTCTGCCATGACGAGCGGCACGTCTTAACAATCTTCTCAAAACATAGCCCCTGCCCTCATTGGACGGCATAACACCGTCACCGATCATGAAAGTCGTACTTCTGATATGGTCTGTGATCACTCTCAGTGAAACGTCTGTTTTGTCGCTGTCACCGTATTTCACGCCGACAAGTTCGGAAATTTTACCCATGATATTCTGAACGGTATCGACTAAGAAAAGATTGTCAACGCCCTGCATAATGCAGGCAAGTCTTTCCAGTCCCATACCTGTATCGATATTGGGGTGGTCAAGGGGAGTATAATTATTTTTGCCGTCATTGTCAAATTGGGTGAATACGTTGTTCCAGAATTCAACGTATCTGTCGCAGTCACAGCCGACTTTGCAGTCGGGCTTGCCGCAGCCGTATTTTTCGCCCCTGTCGAAATACAGTTCGGAACAGGGACCGCAGGGACCTTCACCGTGTTCCCAGAAGTTATCTTCTTTGCCGAGTCTTACGATTCTGTCGGGAGATACGCCTACTTCCTTTGTCCAGATGTCAAAGGCTTCATCATCATTTTCATAGATAGATACCCATACTTTGTCAACGGGCAATTCAAGGACTTTCGTACAGAATTCCCAAGCCCAAGCAGTAGCCTCATGCTTGAAGTAATCGCCGAAAGAGAAGTTTCCGAGCATTTCAAAGAAAGTGCCGTGACGGGCGGTAATGCCGACTCTTTCGATATCAGGGGTACGGATACATTTCTGACAAGTCGTGACACGCTTTCTGGGGGGAGTGACTTCACCCGTAAAGAATTTTTTCATGGGAGCCATGCCTGAGTTTATCAAAAGCAGGCTGTTGTCATTTTTGGGTATGAGGGGAAAGCTGGGAAGTCTGAGATGTCCCTTTGATTCAAAGAAAGACAAATACATTTCCCTGAGTTCATTCAATCCTGTCCATTTCATTTTCGATCACCTTTTCCTTTAATTTTTTTGCCGAGATAAAAATAAAAAACGGAAAATCTCGTCTTTCATGGGACGAAATCTTCCGTGTTACCACCCAAATTGCATTGTAAAAAATGCCGCTCATTGAGGGCTTTAACGCAGCCGATACGTTGCGGTTTGCCGCAAATGCTCCGAGTCAGCCCAAGCAGCTTTTTGTAAAAGTCTTTCAGCGGATAACTTTCTCTCTGTGACAAAGGTGTTGCTTTTTTTCTCATCTCAGCATGAACAATATTGATACATATAATTATAAACTTTTTTACACCCTTGTCAAGCATAAAATTTTATTTTTTGATTTTTATATTGATAAAATTGAGCAGGGATATCAGGCCGACGATCACGGCACTGCCGCCCATGATGATAATGACAAGGGCAAGAACGGAATTTTTTTCCATATCCCTGAGAAACATTCCCACTACGGTAAAGGGCACACCTGCCGCAAGTGGGATAATAAAGGAAGAACGCTTGTATTTAATTTCTTCTTCGGTATCGGTATCCGTTTCATCGTCACGGATTTTTTTATAACGCTTGAACTGCACGATCTTATAAATGCCGACCGTCAGGAACGGCACGGATAAGAATATGATCATAGCCCCCCTGTACTGCATAGTTTTCGTCCATATGACAGTAGGATCGTCCTCACTGACGTATATTTTGACGGTATCGCCCTTTTTCCATGAAGTTTCATATTGTTTCAGTGTGACGTTTTCAAACTTTTCGCCGTTATAGACATATTCCACCAAAGTCGTATTGGACTGGATGTCCGAGGCTTCGGCTATATTAAAGCCCGTGATGGTTGCCGTACAGTAGACAGACTTGTCAGGCATACTTGCATTCATGATCTGAATGGTCGTTCCTACTCCCAAAAGTATCGTTCCTATGATGATCAGAATGATACTGCCCCTCATTCCGATTCTTTCAATGGAAACTTTTTGTTTCATAAAAATATTCCCCCTATTCAGCAGAGCATTCTTCCGAACCCTCCGCATAAACGGTTATTGTCTGGCACAACCATAAATATCGTAAGATACTGGATGATTTAAATAAATTCCTGAATGATAAAGATCTAGTATTCCAGGCTCTTTACTTGGTCGAAGGCAATCTATTTTTACATCTGGATCATAATAATTAGTGCAATAGCTTTCTTTATTAAATCCTGTTTTAAGATCGAGGAGTTTTCCCGCCTTTGAATTAGGACCGGAATATATTTTAGGAACACTAGAAGCATTATAAAAATAATTATTGCTTATTTCCCAAGCTGATTTTGGCTCAAATTCAATGGCGGTATCATGGAAAATAAAGTTATTTTTCAGT
>CAMHPW010000098.1 GCA_946187095.1 uncultured Clostridia bacterium
TCCTCCGAGCTTAAATCAAGCATTTTCAATAAATTTTTCATTTCAGTTATCCTCCATAACTTTTTTAAGGATATTCAATCCTTTGTCGATTTCTTCATAAGTGATATTCAGCGGCGGCAACATTCTCAACAAATTCTTCGCTGTCAAAATCAGCAAGCCGTTTTCAACGCATTTCTTCGCAATTTCTTTTGCATTATCCTTTTCGGTGACAATGCCTATCATCATACCCATGCCACGAACTTCACTGACATTTGCCATTGTCTGCAATTTCTCTCTGATATAATCGCCCTTTGCATTGACTTCTTTCAAAAAGTCCTCTTCCGCAACCCTTGAAAGCACCTCTTTAGCCGCCGCACACGCTACAGGATTTCCGCCGAAAGTCGTGCCGTGAGTACCTGCACCAATAACGTCCGCCAACTTTTCTACGCAAAGGCAAGCACCCATCGGCAATCCGCCTGCCAGACCTTTTGCAGATGTGATTACATCAGGCTGTATGCCGTAATTCTGATAGCAGTAAAATGCACCTGTCCTTGATATGCCTGTCTGCACTTCATCTACCATCAAAAGTATGTCTTTCTCTTTGCAT
The DNA here is from genome assembly GCA_946187095.1 of uncultured Clostridia bacterium. Taxonomy (GTDB): domain Bacteria; phylum Bacillota; class Clostridia; order Oscillospirales; family Acutalibacteraceae; genus UBA1213. Next base: position 587 of record CAMHPW010000098.1, read on the forward strand.
ATCTCTGCAATTTCATTGACAAATTCTTTATCCAACGGCATAACGCCGCCTTCGCCCTGTATCAGTTCGATAAATACCGCACAAACTTCATTGTCAATGCAGTTCTTCACGCTGTCAATATTATTTGCCTCTGCATATTCAAATCCCTCCGTGAACGGAAAGAAAAAGTTATGAAATACATCCTGTCCCGTTGCGGCAAGTGTCGTTACAGTTCTTCCGTGAAATGAGTTTACAAGAGTAACAATTTTCTGCCTGCCCTTGCCGTACTTGTCAAAGCTGTATTTCCTTGCAATCTTAATGGCACATTCATTCGCTTCCGCACCCGAATTGCACAAAAATACTTTACTGAATCCCGTCAGTTCACACAATTTTTTAGAAACTTCCGTCTGCAACGGTGAATAATACAAATTTGAAATATGCTGTAAAGTGGCGGCTTGTTCCGAAACGGTTTTCACCCAGCCGTCATCACAATATCCCAAGCAGTTTACGCCGATACCGCTTGTGAAATCTACATATTCCTTTCCGTCAACGTCCTTTGCAATCGCACCTTTGCCGCTTACCAATGCAACCTGAAACCTGCCGTAAGCGTGCATCATATACTGTTGTTCATCATTCCTTATTTCCTCAAAGGTCATTTTATTCACACCTCTCTATGATTTCTCTTAATTCCAGCCAGTCATTGATTTTGATATATCCGCCCTGCAAAGCCATTTTCAAATCAGGCTTTTCTTTGAACGTCTTTTTATACCATACAGGCTGTAAGCCTGCATTGAAAGCCCCCTCTGTATCACATATCGGATTATCTCCGCAAAACCATGTTTCACTTGCTTTTAAACCCGACTTGATCAAAGCCATCTCAAATATCTCTTTTTCGGGCTTTCTGTAAATATACTCACTTGACGCTATCACAAATGCAAAATGATTTTCGGGCAAAACTTCCTGTATTCGCCTTTTCAGAGAATTTCCCGACAGCATGATATTACTGACAACTCCTGTTTGAATATCATTCTCATACAAATATTCCAAAAGTTCAACAATATTTTCGGACGGCTTTGCAGAGGTCGCATTGTTCCAGTAGATCCATTCCAATTCCTCATAGCTTTTATCAAACTCTATGCCGAAATATTCATAGATATATCGGTTAATGCTTGTCCAGCTTATTTCATACGGCTGATAAAATCTGTTCTGACAGCCCATTCTCTTTGAAATGCCTTTTATCACTTCATCAGCCTTTGCCTGCAACTCGTTTATCGTGATATTCAGCGGATTTTTTACGGCTAATTCCAACAATGCACTGTTGCCTTTGTCAAAGCCGTGTATCGTTTCCGTGATGATCGTATTGCCGTAATCAAACAATACCATTTTCGGCTTATTCATTATGCACCTCAATAGAACATTGTGCCGACACCCTCATCAGAGAACATTTCTATGAGTATCGAATGGGGGATTCTGCCGTCAATGATATGTGCCCTCTTTACGCCACGCCTGACGGCTTCTACACAACATTCTATTTTCGGTATCATTCCGCCCGATATGATGCCCTCTTTTTTGAGTGACGGCACTTCGCTCACGTTTACAACGGGTATCAGTGTACTTTCATCATCTTTATCTTTCAGTAAGCCCTTGATATCCGTCATTAAAATCAGTTTAGCCGCTTTCAGTTCAGCCGCAATCCTTGCCGCTGCCAAGTCTGCATTGATATTATAGACTGCACCGTTATATCCGCCTGCAACCGTTGAAATGATCGGCACATAACCGTTTTTTGTCGCATCTTCAATAATCTGTGTATTGACTTCCGTTATCTCTCCGACAAAGCCCAGATCATAAGCCGTTGACTTCTTTTCCGCCATCAGCATTCTGCCGTCAAGTCCGCACAAGCCTATTGCTTTACCGCTGTGCTGTTCCAGTCTTTGTACAAGGCTTTTATTCACTTTACCTGCAAGCACCATCTGAACGACATCAATCGTTTCTTTGTCGGTCACTCTCAAGCCGTTGATAAACTTGCTTTCCTTGCCCATCTGTTTGAGCGTATCGCTGATTTCGGGACCGCCGCCATGCACCAGTACAACATTGATTCCCACCAACTGCAAAAGTACAATGTCACTCATGACTGCACTTTTCAGTTCTTCATTGATCATGGCATTTCCGCCATACTTCACTACAATAGTCTTTCCCGACCATTTCTGTATGTACGGCAAAGCCTGTATCAATACATTCGCCCTGTCCTGATTTGAAATATTACTCTGCATTTTCAACATCTCCATTCGGAATGATTTGTGATATATTCCTCACTCCTCATTCCTAATTCCTCATTATTATCAAGTTCTGTAATCGCCGTTTATCTTGACATATTCATATGTCAAATCACAGCCGTATGCCTCTGCATAAAACTCACCGTCATTCAGTTCAACCAAAATATCAATTTCATCTTCAATGAGAATTTTCTTTGCAGTATCCTCCGAAAAGTCGATTCCCGAACCGCCCTGACATACACTGATTTTTCCCGCTCTCGACTGAAATGCCACGTCAACTTTATTGACATCTACATCACAGCCCGAATAGCCTATTGCACACAATACACGTCCCCAATTCGCATCTGCACCGAACATTGCCGCTTTCAGCAAACTTGAACAAATAACGGACTTTGCAACACCTTTTGCATCTTTTTCGGTCTTTGCACCGCTGACTTTGCATACAAGCAGTTTCGTTGCACCTTCACCGTCTTTTGCCATCATCTTTGACAAGCCTTTGCATACCGCCGTGAGTGCCTCGACAAATTTATCGTAATCTTCACCCTCACAGGTGATTTCTTTATTCTCCGCCAAGCCTGAAGCCATAACTGCCAATGTATCATTTGTAGAAGTATCGCCGTCAATGCTGACCATGTTGAAAGTACAGTCTGCCGCCGTCTTAACGGCTTTCTGGATCATCTCTGCCGAAATAGCTGCATCTGTCGTGACAAAGCAAAGCATCGTTGCCATGTTCGGATGTATCATGCCGCTGCCCTTGGAAATGCCGCCTATCTTTACGATTTTACCATCAATTTCCGTTTCAACGGCAACTTCCTTTTCGACTGTATCAGTCGTCATGATAGCCTCTGCCGCATTATGACCGCTTTCAAGCGTATTATCCAATTCGCTGACAAGCTGTGCCATGCCGTCTGCAATCGGCTCTATCGGCAGTATCTGACCGATCACGCCCGTTGAGCCTACAATAACATCTTCTGCACTGATATCCAGCTTGTCCGCAACCAACTGACACATCATTTCGGCTTTCTGTATGCCGTCTGCATTACAGGTATTTGCATTTCCGCTGTTGACGATAACCGCCTGTGCATAGCCGTCGGAAAGATTTTTCTTCGTCACGGTGATCGGCGAACTCTGCACTAAATTTGTTGTATAAACTGCCGCAGCCGTACATTTCACTTCACTGTATATCAGGGCAATATCCCTTTTAGTCTTATTCTTTCTGATACCGCAGTGAATACCCGATGCTTTAAAGCCCTTTGCAGCTGTTACCGAACCCTCTATAAATTTATATGCCATTTCTTTTTTCCTCCATTCTCTTAAAATGCAGGCGGAACTATTACCAGACCTGTCTTTTCATCTAATCCGAAAATGATGTTCATATTCTGAATCGCCTGACCTGCCGCACCCTTTACCATATTATCAATCGCCGAAATCGCTATAAATGTGCCTGTTCTCTCGTCAACGTGCAGGGATATATCACAGAAATTGGAATACTTGATATTATGTATATCCGCATTTGCACCGTCGGGCAACAGTCTTACAAAATATTCATCTTTATAGAAATCTTCATAAGCCTTTCTCAACTGTTCTTTTGTTACACCCTCATTCAGTCTTGCATAACAAGTTGAAATAATGCCACGATTAACAGGCAACAAGTGCGGTACAAATGTGATTTTCACATTCTTGCCCGACAGTTTGGAAAGTGTCTGTTCAATTTCGGGGGTATGTCTGTGATTTGCCACTTTATAAGCGTGGAAACCCTCATTCAATTCGGGATAGTGATTGCCCTGATTGGGCTTTCTGCCTGCACCCGTGACACCCGATTTGGAATCGACTATAATGCCGTCCGTGCTTACAAGATGATTGACAACAGCCGGTGCCAATGCCAGAGGTGCACCCGTTGTATAACAACCCGGATTGGCAATCACTTTCTTGCCTTTGATATTTTCTCTGAACAGTTCCGGCAAGCCGTAAACCGCTTTTTTATGCAAATCTTCATCAAGGAATTCACAGCCGTACCATTCTTTATATTCCTCTTCGCTTTCCAAACGGAAATCCGCTCCCAAGTCAATGAAAGCCTTGCCCTGTTTGTCACATTCGGCGGCTAATTCCTGTGAAAGTCCGTGAGGAAGTGCCGCAAAGATAACATCACTTTTGGCAACGACTTCCTCTTGTGTGCCGCATTCCATGTCGCAAAGACCTGTATATGACGGATAAACTTCACTTAATTTCTTTCCCTCAAAGCTCACCGAACTGATTGCCGAAATTTCAGCCTGTGGGTGCGTCAAAAGTATTCTGACAAGTTCTGCACCTGCATAACCTGTTGCATGCTTGTCATCTGGAATCTTGAAGCATATAGATTGATGAGATATGCAAAAAACAACAAAGATATAATGTCCATTCCGGGATATTTTACGAAAAGATTCAGAGATCACAGATGGTTTATGCGGATGCTGGTTTCGGTTGAGATTATTATTCTATCTT
>CAMHPW010000099.1 GCA_946187095.1 uncultured Clostridia bacterium
CTTCTGCCATTACTCCGTATTTTGTTCGTACAGCATTATAAATGTTCCTTTCCGACAGTGTTATCGCCGATGGAGAAGTAAACTCTTCTGTTTGTTCCTGTATTAGAGTCTATGGCGGAATAGTCATCCGGTGCATTGATTTCTTTGAAGTAATAGTCGCCTGCCGGAAGTCCTTTCAACACCAGTTTACCGTAATGATCGGTATCACCGTCATCATTGCCCGTAATAAGGTAATTAGTACCCGTGTTGACTGTACCGCTGCCGTAGGTGTACTCACCATCAGCCAATGAAAATGCTCCGGCAAGAGTGTCATTTGCATCATCATTATCGCCGTCGTTTACATACAGCAGGAACTGTGCATTGCCAAGCAACGAACCGATATCTGTGTCACCAACTTTTTCTTTAGCGGTCTTTGTCAAGGTGATTTTATTGGTAGGAGTATCACTTTTCTTATTTTTAATTGTCTTAGAAACAGCCGTACTTTCATTTCCTGTAACGGTAAACGGATGTGTTGGGATTTCGTCAGGCTCATAGCCATTTGGTGCTTTGCTTTCTACCCAGTAATATGAACCTGTTTTAACCACTTTAACGGTTTTAACACCTGCACTCTGACCAATATCCTCTATCGTATGATCAAGATATCGCCAGTCAACTTCGGTGCCTTCGTTATTCAGTTTAAGCCACTTGATGTAATCCTGTGTACCATTTGCTCCTGTAACAATCGTAGCAAGATGAATCTCGTTTTCTTCCTGAAGCACTGCATCATCTTCCTCTTCTTCCGGCTCACGCTCGTTGATGAGTTCAAGATAATACTGGTGGTCGTTAAGATTGGAAGCAGCTGCCGGCGTATCTCCGCTGTTCCAGTAATCGCTCACTGATGAAGGTGTTGTATTGTTTTCCTTGTCGATAATCGTTGTGGAATCCACAAACTTATACAAACCATTCGGTGCAATCTTTGTTACAACGGAACTGCGGTCATTGACGCTTGTACCTGTGCCTTTGCCTTTGCCTACACCGTTAGTAATTTTGAAATATTTCGCCTCATTCGGAATCGTCATTCTGTAAACCGTACCGCCTGTGGCATTAGCGACAGGATTATTATTTTCATCTTTTTTGGTATAAATCTGAGCAAGATTATCCATCACATAGCCGTTAGCCGTTCCGACAACGGATGTTCCTGCTTCATCGGAATAGAAGATAATATGCACATCGTCCAAAGGTGTATGAATGCCTGCCAATCCTGTCGTTGTCAGATTCTTGGGACCGTTGTCAACGAAGAAAATATACTTTCCGTTGGTATTGGTAGAGTTGAAATCTACTGTCGGAGAAGATGTTTTTGCTTCGTCTGACTGTGCCTTTGTCAGCTTATATGTCTGTGCTTTCGGAACGGTTGATCCATACTGTACGGTATTGGAATCAAGCTTATAATTGCCTGCGGATGTATACGGCTTTGCCTCCGTCATTTTAGCCGTTCCGTAAGCCAAACCGTCATTGAACATGACATACGGATAGGATTTAGCGGTATTGCCCGTTATAGTCGGGGGCTGGAACACATATACTGTGTTTCCGCTGTTGTCGGTATAGCTGTAGGACGGTGCAACGCCCGGCCATGGTGAGAACTCTCCTGCTGTATCGCCGAAGTAGTAAGCACGGATACCACTGCCCATTGTGCTGTTAACATCTGTGAAATAGATATAGTCGATATCGGTCTTTTTCTGAGCGGTCTGAATTTCTGCACTGCCCCTGTCGGGATGGGTTGCCGTAACTATTTTATCACTTTCGGGCTTTGTTACGGTCAATGTAATGCCGCCTGTCTTGCCGTCCGAATCGGTCAGTGCAACGATACTGCCGACCAAAGTGTTACCGTCAAATATCTTTGCATACTTCGCATTTTTGGGTAAGCGTATAAGGTAGGGGGTTGCGGTTGTTCCGTTACCGTATGCCGTGTACTTTGTTCCATCAATGTTCGGATAACTGGCAGGAGTTGTATCCGGATTCAGTTTAATGCCGTAATTGTTCTGGCTTGTACCGGTAACATTTGTATTGATAGGTGTAGTGCCGTTATCGCTGTAGAACAGTATATGCGGATCTGTCAGATAGTGTTTTGTTGTACCATTGTCATCGTACTCATCAACGACCTTTACAAAGTTGTTTGTCGTGTTGCCTGTGCCGTTGGTGTCATACATATTTGACGTTGTACCAATATAGCCGTATCTGTCCTCCGGCTGGAATTGGGTGGAGTATGTAACAGTAGTTGAATAACTATCCCAACTACCTGAAAGAGTGAAACTTCCATTGCCAACTCCAAAAAAGTCATACGTTTGTAAACCACTATTTTTTGTAAGATATATTTTATAAACAAAGCCCTTACCATTATTCGCATTAGATCCAAGTGGTATTTTGCCTGTATCCCACTGCAAATCTGTGTTATCTACTCCTCTGAATTGAACATGGGTATAAGTTCCAGAAAGTCCATCTAGTTTTGTTTTGGTAAAAGTTTTTTTGACATACTTGTCATACGAATTACCAGGATTGATATATGCATCTCCACCTCCAGCTTCAAATCCATAACCATTATTATAATCCGGTGCTCCAGCATTATCATCAGAACTGGTATAGAATTTTGCATAAACTTTACTATCATATAGTTTATCATTATCAGAATCTTTCTGAACATAAATAACCATATCTCCCGAAGATGTTGGTTTGAATATTTTATTCTTTTGAAGTGTCAAATCTTCTGTCTTTATAACTGTTGTATCACTTGAATTATCTGCGTTATTAAACTGTACGTTGGTATACGAACCAACTTCGCTTTCAAGCAAGTAATAGGTATTACCACCATCACTGGTATGCATTGCAGTCCCCGGGTAAGTCGTACTTTCGCTCCCCCACATATGTGCATTAACTTTAGTCCACCCAAGATTACTATTATCAAACCATAGTACTCCATTTCCTGATGTTCCCCCCTCCTGCCAAGTGTAAGTAATGGTGTTGGAGGATGTTGAATGAAGTACAAGATTGTCTGTTGTGCCATTTTCGGTGACAACAGGAGTAGCAACTGCCGCATCAATGTACAGTTCAACTTCTTCTTCGTCTATCAGCGTGACACCTGCTGTGGAGTCTATGCTTTGACCATCGCTGATGTCAAGCGTATAAACTTCGTTCTCGGTGAACAACGGATAGAACAGCTTGAGATCATATTTACCATTGGTTGTGGTGTTCAATATGCGGTACTGCATATCCCCAAGCGTGTAGTCATTGCGATAGCTTGATGTCTTGTTACGCTTTTCGTAGATATCACCCTTGACGGTGGTTTTGTTCGGAGAACCGCTGTACTTTGCTTCAAAGCTGACCGCATCTTTTGGAATGTTTACCTTGAACCAACTGCCTACTGCGTCCTCAACTGATGTACTTGAACCGCTTACACCCGGATTGGCTGATGTCAGAGCACCGATATAATTTGCTTTGATGTCCGATTTAGTACCATTCTTGATAGCCTGACCGCTTTCATTATAGAATGTAACGGTCATGATCTTATCTGTACCGTTGTACCAGTCCGAAACATCATTACACACCAGATACAAGGCATCTCCACGGGCATTGCTACCCCAACTGTCATCTGTGTTATTGGTTGCACCTGTTGTCGTTGTGAAAGTCGGCCAGAGAATTTCAAGCGTCTGATTTGTCAGAGCCTTGTAGTACATACCGCCCGGAGTGAAGTTATCCGATGTTCCTTCGGCTTTCTTCTCGTAGATGGGATATTCCGCACTGCCGCCATTGATTTTGAATTTCGTGGCATTCAGCGGAATACCGACACTATACCATTTTACCGAACCGTCCGGCTCATGAGTATTTACATTCGGACTTGTCAGTGCATTATTATTGCTGTCATAGAATGTAAATGTGGGAGGTGTGGTTGACAGCGTGCTGCCGTTTTCATCCTTGATATAGATATAGTCACCTCTCGGTGAGGGATTGGGGGTATTACTGGAAATGGTTTCTGTAGAGCCTACATCACTGAATAACGGTGCGGTCTTAGTAAGAGTATCACTTCCCAAAGTATAAACCATATTACCCTTTGTGAATGTCTGTGTCAGATTTTCATTTCCGGTTTCATCAAGCGGAAGAATCTCATACTTTGTAGAAATCCTCTTATTGTGCGGACTGCTCTTGTTCTTGCCGTTGTTGACGGTGAAAGAAACCGCATTTTCGGGTATCGGGACAGAATAGTAAGTATAACCGTCTTTTGTACCGGAATACTTCATCACATATCCTTTACCGCCCTGTATAGCCTGATTGTTGGAATAATAGAACACTACATGAAGGTCGTCCCAATTATAAAGGTCGGTACCGCTTGTTGTGAAATCTGTGCCGTTGATTCTGACATAAAGGTTGTCGCCACGACCGGTGTAAACGTACGTCGGCTTTTCATCATAGAACTTTTCGGAAGAACCGTTCTTCTTGTAAAGATAACCGGAATGATAGGTGATAACACCTGTTTCCTTGCCGCCTTCCCACTTGCTCAGACCGTTGTTGAAAATGACCTTGCTGTAATTGGTGCGGTCGCCCAACGGTACTCTGAACTTATAAACAGTGTAATCTCCCCATGCAAATGTGCTGTCGGGGTTGGTAGGTGTGGCAGAAGTCGTGCCGCCGTAAAGACCACCCGTATAAGAATAGGTGTAAATATCGGAGTGATGCTCTACATCATCCGTACCGGCTTCATCAGCCTTGTACTCGGTTCCGACAGGTTCAACACCGGGCCAGATAGAATAGCAGGCTCTCTGCCAGTTGTCCTCACGGAGATTTCCGCCGCCATAGAAGTAAGCGTATATATGATTACCCCATGTGCTTGGTGCGGCAAAGTAAACATAATCATAATCACTTTCAATAGCGTTGTTATCACTGTAGATTTTATTCGGATCATCGCCGACACTTTTGATAAAGCTGTTTGACCATGTTTTGAGTTTCAGATTCTGAGTATTATTGACATCACCGCTGTCAATCTTAAAGTAGTTATGATAATTCTTGTACTCCATGGCACGTTTGCCTTCAATGAGAGGATTATTATTTTCATTGTACAGTCTGGTTATTTTTGTATAATAGCCGTATGTACCGCCGTTGGTAACACCGTCATTGATGCGGAAATAGTTTGCTCCATCGGGAATCGTCAGTTCATACGTCAGATAACCGCTTATTCTGTACTCATTGTTAGCATATGCATAGGGTTCCATCATATAGCCGGGGAATGCCTGTCCGACAGGATGTTCTCCTGCCGAGTCGCTGAA
>CAMHPW010000100.1 GCA_946187095.1 uncultured Clostridia bacterium
GTTGCAGCTTCATAAATTCATATGGGAACCGAACAGGAGGGGCGTATAATGAATAAAAAGGCGATAGAATATCATGTAAGGGGAATTTTAGAGGCGATAGGGGAGAATCCCGACAGAGAGGGACTTGTGGAAACGCCCGAAAGAGTGGCAAGAATGTTGGAAGAAATGCTGGAAGGCATACAATACAGCAATCACAATATAGCGGAGATGTTCGGAAAGACATTTGAGGTGCCGAATAATGACACGGTTGTAATGCGTGATATCACGGTATACAGCTATTGCGAGCATCATTTTGCCTTAATGTATGACATGACGGTGAATGTGGCATATATCCCCCGTGGAAAAGTGCTGGGATTGAGCAAAATCGCAAGGATATGCGACATGGCGGCAAAGCGTTTGCAATTGCAGGAAAGACTGGGAAATGATATCGCCGAAATCATTTCGGAAGCGGCGGGTACACCCGATGTAGCTGTTGCAATCAGGGGTTCGCATAGCTGTATGACGGCAAGGGGAATTAAAAATGTTTCGGCACAGACGATTACGGAAACTTTCAGAGGACAGTTTAAAGTGGATAACGACTTAAAATCTCTTGTAAGATTCAGTTAAGGGTGCAGGGAACTTGTTCCCTGTCGAGGTCAAGGGCGGCGGAGAGCCTCCGCTCCCAATTCGCCCTTGTGGGGTTTGGGGCAACGTTCCAACATTCAGTAAAGGAGAGAATATATGAAAGCATTGGTATTATTCAGCGGCGGGGTAGACAGTACGACCTGTCTGGCAATGGCTGTCGATAAATACGGCAGGGAAAATGTCATAGCCTTGTCGGTCAGTTACGGTCAGAAGCATACAAAGGAGATTCAGGCGGCTGAGAAAATAGCAGATTATTACGGAGTCGAACTGAAAAAATTGGACTTGGCAAAGATATTTGAGGGTTCGGATTGTTCATTGTTGAGTGCATCAGGAGAGGACATTCCAAAGGAAAGCTATGCGGAACAGCTTGAAAAGACAGGCGGCAAGCCTGTTTCAACGTATGTGCCGTTCAGGAACGGCTTGTTTTTGTCATGTGCGGCAAGCGTGGCGATCTCAAACGGCTGTACGGAGATATATTACGGTATACACATGGACGATGCGGCAGGGAATGCCTATCCCGACTGCAGTGATGAATTCAATGAAGCAATCAACAGTGCGATTTACATAGGCAGCGGCAGGCAGCTGAAAGTGACAGCCCCGTTTGTGAATATGCGTAAATCGGATATTGTGGCAAAGGGCTTGAATCTGAATGTGCCGTACAGAATGACATGGAGTTGTTATGAAGGCGGAGAAAAGCCGTGCGGCGTATGCGGAACGTGCCGTGACAGGATAGCGGCTTTCAAAGCCAATAGTATAACGGAGGTATGGGAATGAGTGAATTAACGCTTTTGGGGAATAAAAATACGAAATATCCGAATGACTATGCACCCGAAGTTTTGGAGACGTTTGAAAACAAACATAAAGAGAATGATTATTTTGTAAAATTCAACTGTCCGGAGTTTACAAGTTTGTGTCCGATAACAGGACAGCCCGATTTTGCGTGTATCTATATTTCATACATACCCGACAAATTGATGGTGGAAAGCAAGTCGTTGAAATTATATTTGTTCAGTTTCAGGAATCACGGAGATTTTCATGAAGATTGTGTGAATATTATTATGAAAGACCTGATCAGGCTGATGAATCCGAAATATATTGAAGTATGGGGAAAATTCCTGCCAAGAGGAGGCATTTCGATAGATCCGTACTGTAACTATGGCAGACCTGACACGAAATGGGAACAGTTGGCATGGGACAGATTTTCACATCATGACTTATATCCCGAAACGGTGAATAACAGATAAAAAAAGCAGCTTTATTCTTTTTTGGAATAAAGCTGCTTTTGTGATTCATAGCTGATCAGCCGTTAACTTTTTTGCGGTTTACGAAGAAGTAAGCCAATCCGCATAACATCATTCCCGAAAGGGCAAATACAAAATACATTCTTGTATCGTCAAAGCCGGATTCCGGCAGTGTATAGGGAATGAATTTCTTTGTATTGGTGAATTTTACTTCTGAAACAGTATCTTTTGCAATAGTACCGCTGTTGGTGTTTTCAAAAGTCTGTTCATACTCTGCATTGACTGCTTCTTCCACAGTGTAGACGGTATCAACGGGGATATTGGAGATCACGATACTTTCGTCATCTTTCAGAATGAGAGTATATTCTCCGCTTGTAGTGAAAGTAACAGTACCGCTGCCTGTGTTGGTATTATTGAGATAATACTGCGTGTTGAACACACCGGAAACAGGCTCACCTGCGGCATTTGTCAAAGTCACCGTGAAGGTGAATCCCTGCTGTTTTATATCTTCGGGGATATCCTCAGAACCGGTGGAAGTAAGAACATTCTTTGAAATTCTGAGACTGCCGTACTTGGGGTTGGGAATATAAGTATTGCTTACAGTGACGGATGAACTTTCGTCACCGATAGAAACAGCACCTATCAGGCTGATAGAGGAAGTCCATTCTTCCGGAATATTTTCTTCGTTGACACTGTAAGTTGTACCATAGGGCAGACCTGAAAGAACAACGGATTCATCAACGCTTACCTGAACAGTGAAAGTTTTTGAAGCTACGTCATAGGAAACGATCGTGCTGCCTTCAATAGCTGCCGGACCGGTCATGGAAGTTGTCTGATACCTGAAACCATCTTTATAGTCATTCAGATCAGCTTCCGCATTGGTAAGAGCAACTTTGAAGGTAAACAAAGTGCTGTCATCGATACCGCTTTCCGTTTCATCGTTGTCAATGAGCTGTTTACTGAGGCTGAGTTCACCTGTCTTACGGGTGTTGACAACGGTTTCCTGACTGTCGGTACCAGTGGGAGCACCACTGTCATCCTGACCGATCGTACCCGAAGGATTTTCATTTTCTTTGGGTTCATAGCTGGAATCGGCACCGATCACTTCCGTAATGGCATAGCTTGTGCCGTAAGGGATACCCTCAATGACAGCCGTCTGATTTCTCCGGAGAGTGAATTCAGCAGAGGAACCGAGCTGCTGTTTGATGCCGTTGATAATGATATCAAGCTTTGCATAGTCATCACTGCCGGCATCCATGCCTGATATACCGAAGATATTTGTCAAAGAGAGATGGAATGTAAATGCCTCTGCAGCATTTTCATCATCAGGAGCAAGCTCCTTGGTGACTGACAGAGAATATACCTTGGGGGTATTGACGAAAGTTTCCGTGATCTGCACGGGATCGTTTGGATCAACGGCAGAAGTATTGGCATAGGTATATTTTGTATTGGTATTTGTACCGTTGTTTGTGACAGGATTGCCGCCTTTGTCAACGATACTGACGGCAGTATTGTAGTACTCACTGACCGTTCTGTATCTTGTGGAGGAGAAGTCTTCCACATTGCCGTCTCTCTTGACGGTCTGAAGATCATCGTTCTGACTGACGGTCATGGAACTGTCTTTTTTGAACTGCTTCCGGAATTCAGCGAAGGATTCCTTTTCATCAGTACCATACATAAGATTGAAAGAGCCGCCGGCATCAGTCGTACCTGTAAGACCGTTTGTATCTGTGCCGGATATAATGCTTGCGGCATCATCGGTCCAGATATAGTTTACATTCTTGACAGAATTGCCCTGTGCAGGATCGAAGTCGTGTTCCGTATAAGGACCGCTGCCCTCACCTATCAGTGTAGCCGTTCCCCAGTCAGTGATTTTATAAGTAGAACCTATCGTAAATCCGCCCAGATCGGCATGATTCCAGACAGAATTATCCGAGGGATTGAGTCTTTGGAAATCGACACTTGTATAGCCGCCGCTGACATCAAATCTGTACAGGTCATCTGCCATCTTTTCACCATAAACGATCGTAGAGCCGTTTCCGGTAAGTTTTGCAGCAATCCTGGCATTTTTTGTACTCCACTTGTCGCCGCCCGAAAGATGTTGGCTTGTGTCAAGATAAATATACGGAATGTATTCCTGACCGGATAGGAGTGCTTTCTGACCGAGAACATCACGTTCATAGGAGTTATAAGTAGGGGAGAGAATACCGCTTTTTCCGACATCTGATGAAGATGTGCCGTTGTTGGATACGCTGTAATCAAATACATCGTAGTCGGCAGCTTTCTTTGTAAGGTCAACAAGACCGGGGTTGATGTCTTTGAAGTTGGTGATCTCTTTGATCTTGAGATTGCTTTCATTGGGGATAGTAGAGAAATTGAATCTTACAAAGAGGTCGGATTCATACATACCACGTTCCATATAGAACATTCTGAGGGTATGCGTCATATTCTGATTATAAGTACCGTCTGAATTGAAAGTACCTTCTGCCATCACATCTTTCAGATCAACAGTAAGCTGCTTGGTGAGATTTTTGGAAAGGTTGTCCATGCCGACATACACACCGGTATTGCTGTTGCAGCCGAGTTTGGTTGCATCATTGGCATAGGCTTTTTTCTCAGCGAAGTCGATGATACCGGTAGTATCTTTATGGTCACCGCCAAGGTCAAGCACGAGCTTGTCATCGATAAATACCCACACATCATCATCGCCCATGAACTCGAAAGTAGCATTGACAGAGCCTGTTCCGTCTACGGTATCCACTTTTCCGTCCTTGCGGATCTTGAACTTGATGTCGAAATAAGTACCGAAACCAAGATCGTTGTCCTTACCGTTGTCACTGTCTTTGTCGTTAAACGGAAGATAAGACACTGTTCTTACATCTTCCGCTATGATTTCACCGTCTTCACCTCTGATAAGAGTACCCTGAGATTTGACCTGAGTATCTGTTTCTTTATACTTGCCTTTGCTCTTGTCAAAATACAGATTACCCTGTCTGGAGTTGAATTGGTAATAGACAGCCTTGCCTGTAGCATTGTCATCTCCGTGAACTCTGTTGGCATCGATCGTTACTTCATAAAACGGGAAATCAACATCGTCCCAGTATTGTACGAGATTTGAATGAGAATTTGCCCATTCTTTGTTGAAATACGGCGTCTTGATCCCGTTTTGAGTGATCGTTCCGTCAGTAAGGGTATTGTCAACGAGTCCCTGAACGGCACCGTCATAATTGCCTCTGGATGAGAGGTTAGCCTGCCAATAGAAGTTATTGTAGAAATTTGAGTGTTGAGCATCCATCATACATTGTTGTTGATTTGGTACTTGATTTTGACTTCTTTGTGCTAATAAAAGAGAAACTAGTAATTTTTTTAAATTACCACTTGTTTCCTTTTCTATAGC
>CAMHPW010000101.1 GCA_946187095.1 uncultured Clostridia bacterium
ATTATTTTCCTTGGCTATCAAATCAGCGTCAATGATATAGCCGAGATTTTTCCCCTCGCCCTCCAAAACACCACGAATACTTGATTTTCCCGTACCGTTAATGCCTGCTATGATAATGTATTCTTTCATATATCAGAACTCCGTTTTGATACTTCTCAAAAACATATCGGAAAGACATTCCTGAGCGGTGATCCTGCCGTTAATGACATTGTAGACCGCCTGACATATCGGCAATTCCACATTATATTTCTGTCCGAGATAAACAAGGGCTTTCGTGGTGTCAACGCCTTCGGCTAATTTATCGAATTTTTCGCCGCTGACGAGCATTTCACCGAAACGCCTGTTATGGCTGTATTTGGAAAAGAGAGTAGCCTCATAGTCGCCCAGATGACACAAGCCGTAGGCAGACAATTCATTTCCGCCCATTGCTTTGATAAGTCTTGAAATTTCTCTTGTACCCCTTGACATCAAAGCACCTTTGAGAGAAGATACATTCATGCCGTCCAGCATACCTGCGGCAATGCCGATGGTATTTTTGGCGGCTGCACCGATTTCTGTACCAATTAAATCATTTCCGACATAGAAACGGATAAGCTCACTTGAAAATTCCCTGATAAGTTCATGTTTCAAATCACTGTGACGGGAATCGATGACCATGCAGTTGGGAATGCCCCTGCTGAAATCCTGCGGATGTCCGGGACCTACCCATACAGCGACCTGCGTTTCTTCGGGAATGAATTCCTCCACGATTTCGGTAAGGCGTTTGCCTGTAGCGACTTCAATGCCCTTCATGCAGAGAACGATTTTTTTGCCTTTGATATCAAGAGCGGCAACCCTCGGCATAAAGGAACGTACCGCCTGAGAGCTTATTGAGATAATCATCACGTCCGCACCGGCGACGGCATTTTCAAGATTGTCTGTTACGTTAATGCTTTCCCTGAAAGTGAGCATATTATTTTTTCTTGTATCTCTTATTTCAATGAATTGCGGAGCGTCGGAGAGTCCCCATATAGTGACGTTGTGACCGATTTTATCAAGATACCAAGCGATAAAAGAACCCCATCTTCCGCAGCCTAAAAGAGTTATATTCATAAAAAAATCCCCCGTTCTCAAAATCTGGAAATATTATAGCATATCTTTTCAGAAAAATCTATAAAATATTGGAAAAAGATTTGAACTTTTAGTAATAAATGTGCTATAATATAGAAAAGTTTTTTAAAAAAAAGAGGGAATTTGAATGAAGATAGTCATTGTAGGCTGCGGCAAGATAGGTTCTACTATCCTTGACAGCCTTGTGGAAGAAGGGCATGATGTTGTAGGCATTGACACGGATGAAAAAGTCGTCAATGAAATGATGAATATGTATGATATCATGGGGGTATGCGGCAGCGGAACGGATTATGCCATGCTGCAGGAGGCAGGAGCGGACAATGCCGAAATATTCATCGCCGCCACATCACTGGATGAACTCAATATGATAAGCTGTTTCATGGCGAAAAAAATGGGTGCCAGGCATACCATTGCCCGTATCAGAAATCCCGAGTACAATCTTGAAAATTTGGGATTTCTCAAACAGCAGCTGGATTTGTCTATGGCACTCAATCCCGAATCGCTTGCGGCGGTGGAGATGTTCAATATCCTGCAATTGCCCTATGCCGTGAAAATACAGACGTTTTCACAGAGAAATTTTGAAATTATCGAAATGATCATAAAAGAGGGTTCGGCACTGGCAGGCATGAAACTGATGGATTTAAGAAACAAATTCAAGGCGAAATTCCTGATATGCGTGGTGCAGAGGGGAGAGGAAGTCTATATCCCGTCGGGCACTTTTGAGCTGCAGGCAGGCGATAAAATCGGCTTGACGGCATCTATCCCCGAAATACAGAAACTCATGCGTTCATTGGGATTAGGCAACAAAAAGGCAAGGAATGTCATGATACTGGGCGGCAGTAAGATAGCCTACTATCTGGCAAGAATGCTGCTTGCGTCGGGCAACGGTGTGAAAATTATAGAACAGAGCCATGAAAAGTGTGAAGAACTTTCGGCAAGTCTTGACAAGGCGGTCATCATTGAGGGGGACGGTGCACAGCAGGAACTTCTTCTGGAAGAAGGGTTGAATACGATAGACGCATTTGTAGCCCTTACGGGTATGGACGAGGAAAATATTTTGATATCGATATTTGCCGCCACTCAGAAAGTGCCCACGGTCATTTCCAAAATCAACAGGAATGAACTGGCGAATATGGCGGCAAAACTGGGACTGGACTGTATCATTTCGCCGAAGAGAATCGTATCCGATGTCATTGTGAGATATGCAAGGGCTTTGGAGAATTCAAGGGGCAGCAATGTCGAAACGCTGTATAATATCATGGACGACAAGGCGGAAGTGCTTGAATTCAATGTTAAAGGGGATTTCAAGCAGGTGAATATCCCTTTGCGTGACCTTGAGCTGAAGAAGAATATACTGATTGCGGGAATTATCCGTGACAGAAAGCCGATCATTCCGTCAGGCGATGACTGCATTATGAAAAATGATAAAGTCATTGTGGTAGTGGCATCAGACCAAAGGCTGAATGACCTTTCGGATATCGTCAAGTGAGGGCTTTGAAATGAACAGACGAATGATTTTTTACACCGTAGGGCAAATTATCGGACTGGAAGGAATTTTATTTATTTTGCCATTAATCGTATCGCTTTGCTATTGGGAAGAAACAAGTATCATATACTTTTCCATATCACTTGTAGCGGCTCTTGTTATGGGCGGCTTGATGATGTTGGTGTCAAAGCCCGGCAATAAAGTAATTTATGCAAGAGAGGGGTTTATTATCGTCACATTTGCATGGATAGCCCTGTCGGCAATGGGAAGTGTGCCGTTCGTGATAAGCGGAGAGATACCGAGTGTATTTGACGCATTTTTTGAAACGGTGAGCGGATTCACGACAACGGGAGCCTCTATCCTGACAGACGTGGAAAGCATGAGTCACGGAATGCTGTTCTGGAGGAGCTTCACGCACTGGCTGGGCGGTATGGGCGTACTTGTATTGATAATGGCAATTATCCCCAAAAATTCGGGAACGGATTCGGGACGGGCTATGCATATCTTCCGTGCGGAAATGGCGGGACCGATCATTGGCAAGCTCGTTCCCAAAGCGAAAGATACCGCCAAGATACTGTATTTTCTCTATCTTGGCTTGACGCTGCTGGAATTTGTGTTTCTCATAGCAGGCGGAATGCCGCTTTTTGACAGCATTGTCCATGCAGTAGGCACGGCAGGTACAGGCGGATTCGGTATCAAAGCGGATTCCCTTGCAGGCTACAGCCCCTATTCCCAATGGGTTATCACGATTTTCATGATCCTGTTCGGAGTGAATTTCAACTTATTTTACTTTCTTCTTCTCAGGAGATTCAGGACGGTTTTCACGAACAGGGAATTGTGGGTATATATCGCCACGATAGCGGTTTCCGTAGGCATTATCACATGGAATATCATGCCGATTTACAATAATTTTTCGGATTCGTTAAGACATTCGTCTTTTCAGGTGGCAGGAATCATTTCATCAACGGGATTCGCAACGGCTGATTTCAATCAATGGCCGCAGCTTTCCAAGAATATCATGTTTTTGCTGATGTTCATGGGCGGCTGTGCAGGTTCCACGGCAGGCGGTCTGAAAGTATCAAGAGTTATCATTCTTTTTAAAATCATTCAGAAAGATATTCGCAGATTGCTTCACCCCCGTTCCGTCACTTCCGTCAAATTGGAGGGCAAGGCAGTTGACAATCATACACTTTCGAGTGTCAGTACCTATTTTGCCTTGTACATGGTTTTGCTTTTGGGAACATTTCTGCTGATATCCTTTGAACCGCTGAGTTTTGAAACGAATATGAGTGCGGCAGTTTCCTGTATCAATAATATAGGACCGGGATTCGATCAGGCAGGACCGATGGCCGGCTATGCGGTATACTCGGATTTTTCAAAAGTTGTGCTTTCGATAGCCATGCTTCTGGGCAGGCTTGAAATTTATCCGATCGTGCTTGCCTTTTACCCGAACACTTGGACGAAAAAATAATTCATAATGCATAATGCATAATTTTTGATAAAGGGAATGTACTTATGAGTAAATTAACAGATATTTCATATGTGAAAAATATACTTGCCAAACACGGTTTTACATTTTCAAAGGCTCTGGGACAGAATTTTCTGATCAATCCGTCGGTATGTCCGAAAATGGCTGCCATGTGCGGCGGCAGTGAGAATATCGGAGTGATAGAGATCGGTCCCGGTGCAGGCGTACTGACAAGCGAACTGGCGAAAATTTCCTATAAAGTCGTTGCCGTTGAACTCGATAAAAGGCTTTTGCCTGTTTTAGAGGAAACGCTTTCGGAACATGACAATATCAAAGTCATCAACGGTGACGCTATGAGATTGGATTTCAAAAAGCTGATAGCGGAAGAATTTGACAATGGGGAAGTGGTGATCTGTGCGAATCTGCCGTATTATATCACTTCACCGGTTATCATGAGACTGCTCGAAGAAAAACTGCCTGTGGAGTCCCTTACGGTGATGGTGCAGAAAGAGGCGGCTGAAAGAATTTGTGCCGCCCCGGGTACAAGAGAATCGGGAGCGATCAGTGCGGCTGTGAATTATTATGCAGAGCCTGAAATGCTTTTCAAAGTATCGGCAGGAAGTTTTCTGCCCGCCCCGAAAGTCGATTCCGAAGTGATAAAATTGAAAATATTGAAAAAACCGCCTGTGAAGGCGGCAGATGAAAAAATGTTTTTCAGAGTCGTGAAAGCGGCTTTCATGCAGAGGAGAAAGACAGCGGCAAATTCCCTGAGTGCAGGCTTGGGAATGCCCAAAGCGGAGATCAATGCCTTGCTTGAAAAATCGGGCATTTCTCTTTCCGCCAGAGCGGAGAATCTGACCATGCAGGATTTTGCGGAGATAGCCGATTTGTTGAGTGAAAGAAAAGACAGCACATGATTCAGTGTGCTGTCTTTAATTTGTGCAGATCGGGTTTTACAAGCAGATGCTTTTCGATCTTATAGGAGAATACGGCAAGGAGTACACCCAATGCCGAACCGATCATGACATCGGTGGGGAAGTGCATATAGAGATAAAGTCTTGAAAAAGCGATCATGGCGGCAAGAAGATACATACAGATACCGACTTTTTTGTTGTAGATAAAAATAATGGTAGCCGCCCCGAAAGCAAACATACTGTGTCCTGACGGAAAGGAAAAGAAATCCCTTTCAG
>CAMHPW010000102.1 GCA_946187095.1 uncultured Clostridia bacterium
CTTAAAAAATCAATTAAACAAAAAAGATTTGGAACAATTCAAAAATGAATTTGTGCAGACGGTAGGGCTGATCCCGCTTGAAACCAATGAAATGCTGTTTAATATGATCAAAAAGACACTTTCGGGCAGGATCGGCAGAAATCTGCATGACATCTCTTTCAGGACGGAACAGGTAGGTGCAAGTGAGGAACATCAGCTTTTGATGACTTTAAGGGATTCGGAATTGCAGAATGAAGCGGCTGTGCATGAATTATATGAAAAAATCGTGAATTCCTATCCGACGGATGAAAATTATCTGATACTTTTGGGCTGTGATACCTATGATCTGCCGAATTTATCCAAAAATGATGAAACAATGGAGGATGATTCAACGGAAGTTTTCAGATATATCATCTGCTGTGTATGTCCGATCAAACTGACGAAGACAATGCTCGGCTTTTCCAATGCGGATAACACGTTCGGAAATATCGGAGCAGATAACAGCGTCTCAGCCCCCGAAATCGGCTTTATGTTTCCTGCATTTGATGACAGAAGTACTAATATTTACAATGCGGTGTATTATACAAAGAGTGCCGATGAAAACTATGAAACAGTGACAGATACGCTTTTCAATACAGAGGTGCTGATGCCTGCATCTGAACAGAAAGAGACATTTCAGAGTCTGATCGCAGAAACGGCAGGCGATGACTGCAATTATGAATTGATGCAGAATGTGCATGAACATATCACAGAGATGATAGCGGAGCATAAAAATGCAAAGGCTGATGAAGATTTGTCCGTAGGCAAGACGGAAATTAAAAAAATCCTGACAGACTGCGGCGTTTCGGAAGATAATATATCGAAATTCGATGAAAACTATGATAACAGCTTTGGCGAAAACATAGAAACGCGACACGCGAGTGCCGAACATCTTAGCGAATGTGAGTGAAGTATGTGATGGTTCGTGCCGAGGAGGGCGTGGAAGTCAACGGAGTGAAGATCAATATTGCAGAAAACCGATAAGAAAAATCAATCTCTCTCATATCGGAAATGAGAGGGGTTGTTTTTTTATGAAAAAAAATTGTATGATTGCATGAAGTTTGCAATGCTGATTTAGGTGAAATGCATAATTGAAGTGAAAAATATTGTTATAATGGTGAAAATATCACTTATATATTTGTATAAAATTGACTACATTACAGAAATTTGAATAAATTATTATCAAATTATGAACAAAACGTCATCTTTACAAAAAAATGTTTATGTTATACAATGATACAAGAAGAAAAGCGGACTTTATACACAACTTTATTTATGAAAGGAAGACTGGTAAAATGAGCGTTTTTTCATCTGAATTCAGAAACATCTCGAAAAAAGCAGTATCATGGTCACTTGCCGCACTTACGGCGGTTGCCGGAGCAAGTGCAATGCCTGACGTTCTCAACGTTAAGGTGCAGGCAGCCTCTACTCTTTCAGACTCCGACAGAGGCGTTATTTATGCCAATTCAAGAACAGATTTCCGTGATGAAAGTATCTACTTCACCATGACGACACGTTTCTATGACGGCGATCCGTCCAATAATACATGGTGCTGGGACGGCGGTGAAAAGCTCAATCCGAATGATCCCGAATGGAGAGGAGACTTCAAGGGACTTATCGAAAAGCTTGACTATATCAAGGCACTCGGCTTTACAGCAATATGGATAACGCCTGTTGTAGAGAATTGCAGCGGCTACGACTATCACGGTTATCATGCCATCAATCACAGCAAAGTCGATCCCCGTTATGAATCGAGCGACTGCACCTATCAGGATTTGATTGATGCCTGCCACGCAAAGGGCATGAAGATTATACAGGATATAGTATTGAACCACACGGGCAACTTCGGTGAAACCAATCTCATGCCCATGTTTGAGAAAGTGGGCGACCTCAATACAACGGACTGCCTGAAACAGACCGCCAACAGTGTATTGCCGTCAAATTATGATGATATGCTCCCCGCACAGCAGTATCAGGCGAGAATTGCGTGCATGAAAGAGGAAGACCAGGATACAAAGAATATTTACCATCACCAGAAGTCGCTCAACTGGGACGACTATACCTGCCAGACCGCACAGATTGCAGGCGACTGCGTTGACTTGAATACGGAAAATCCCATTGTTTACAACTATCTTGTAGACTGCTACACGAATTATATCAATATGGGTGTAGATGCATTCCGTGTGGATACCGTCAAGCATATCAGCCGACTGACGTTCAATAAAGTATTCAATCAGGCATTCATCAATGCAGGCAAGCAGAACGGCAAGGATTTCTATATGTTCGGTGAAGTCTGCACCCGTGACAGAAACGTATGGTACAGGGGAACTCCTCCTCTTTCGGCACCGTTCTATACATGGAAAGAATCAAAGGAATATGCATGGAGTGACACCGACTGGCAGACAAATCTCGATTCCGCAGAAGCAAACTATTATGATAACGGCAGTGTAGAGGCACAGCCTACCAGCAATAACGCATTCCTCAACGGAAATGAATATCATACACCCGATTACAGCAAGGCATCGGGCTTGAATGTTATCGACTTTCCTATGCACTGGAATTTTGAGGACGCAAGGTCTGCATTCGGCGTAAGGGGTACAGACTCTGCCTATAATGACGCTACATGGAATGTAACGTATGTAGACTCCCACGACTATGCACCCGACCAGGCTCCCGAAAATCAGCGTTTTGCAAAAGACCAGGCTACATGGGCTGAAAACCTTTCATTGATATTCACATGGCGTGGTATTCCTTGTATCTATTACGGCTCTGAAATAGAATTCAAAAAAGGCTGTATGATAGACGTAGGACCTAATGCGGCACTGGAAGACACGGGACGTGCCTATTTCGGCGACCATATCGAAGGCAATATTGATGCGGAAGATTTCACCGTATTCGGCAATGTAACGGGTGCGGTAGGCGAAACTTTGAATTATCCCCTTGCACAGCACATCATGCGTCTTAACAGAATCCGTCAGGCGATTCCTGCTCTCCGTAAAGGACAGTATTCCACAGAGGGTGTCAGCGGTGATCTGGCATTCAAGAGAAGATATACAGATGCCAATACAGACAGCTTTGTATGCGTAGTTATTTCGGGCAGTGCAACATTCTCGGGCATTCCCAACGGTACTTATGTAGACGCTGTTACAGGCGATACAAAGACAGTTACAGGCGGTACTCTTACAGCAACTGCCACAAAGAAAGGCGACCTCAGAGCATATGTTCTGAATACATCAAAAACACCTGCACCGGGCAGAGTTATCACAAACGGTACCTATCTGACAGACGGCGGTGCAGCCGAACTGATTGGTTCCGTTGAAGTTCATGTAGGACCTGCTGTTGCGGTTACGGGCATTACACTTGATAAAACAAGCGTGAGCATTCCTCAGGCTACGACTGCAACCGTAAAAGCAACGGTTTCCCCGTCAAATGCAACAAACAAGAGTGTCAAATGGACATCAAGCAATGAAAGCGTTGCAACGGTATCGGGCGGTATCATCAAGGGTGTTTCCATAGGTACGGCAACGATTACGGCAACCACCAACAACGGCAAAACGGCAACTGTAAAAGTAACCGTTACAAAGAATGATAATATTATTGACGCAACGGGCGTAACGATTTCACCGTCAAGCCTTACTCTTACAACAGGCAAGACGGGAACGCTTACGGCAACGGTTTCCCCGTCCAATGCAACGGATAAGACGGTAACATGGACATCAAGCAATGAAAGCGTTGCAAAAGTATCGGGCGGTACGGTGACGGCAGTTGCAGAGGGTACCGCAACGATTACCGCAAAGACCTCCAACGGCAAGACTGCCACAGCGACAGTTACGGTTGAAGGCAAGACAATGACGTATATCAATAACGGTGTATATTTTGAAAAGCCGTCTGGCTGGGGTTCCAATATCAATGCCTATATTTACGGCGGTGCAAGCGAAACACAGATAACGGGTGCATGGCCGGGCAAGCCTATGAAAGAAGTAGGCGACGGCATTTATGCCTATGAATTTACGACAGATCTCACGAATGTAAAAGTCATTTTCAATGACGGCAATAATCAGGCACCGGGTTCTCAACAGCCGGGATTTGAATTCAAGAACAAGGGCTATTATACAACAGCAGGCTTCCAGAAAATTGTTGAGCCTCAACAGGACGTTGCCGTAACATCTGTAAGTATCAGCCCGACTTCGGCAAGTGTAAAAGTCGGTGCAACGACAACGCTTTCTGCAAGCGTTTCGCCGTCCAATGCGACTAACAAGACGATTTCATGGACATCAAGCAATACAAGCGTTGCAACGGTATCGAATGGTACAGTAAAAGGCGTGAAAGCAGGTACTGCAACGATTACGGCAAAATCTTCCAACGGAAAAACGGCAAAAGCAACTGTAACAGTAACGGCTGATGATTCGCTTGTGAACAACTCCAAAATGTCTGCAACGTCGATTACTCTCGGAAGTTCCGTAACGCTCACAGGTGCAGCTTCGGGCGGTACATCTCCGTATACTTATGCTTTCCTTTACAAGAAAACTTCACAGTCCAAGTGGACAAATACACAGGATTTCGCTTCAAACAGCAAAGTAACGATCAAGCCTGCTTCCGAGGGTACCTATGATGTCTGCATCAAAGTAAAGGACAAAACAGGCACGATCGAAAAGAAATACTTTACTCTTAAAGTAACGAATTCGGCATTCAATGCGACTCTTTCGGCAACTACCATCAATCTTGGTGAGTCCGTTAAAGTAACCGTTTCAGGCGGCGGTCCGAACTACGCATACTATTACAAGCAGACTTCACAGTCAAGCTGGACGAAAGCTAAGGACTACAGCACAACAAAATCCGTTTCCATCACACCGAAAAAGGCTACGACTTATGATATATGTGCAAAGTCAAAGGACAGTTCGGGCAATGAACAGAAGAAGTATCTGACAGTAACCGTTAAGCAGGGCATTACAAATACTTCAAAACTTTCCGCAACAGAGATTTATCTCGGAAAGACCGCAACCGTTACGGCTTCGGGTACGGGCGGTACAGGCTACTATCAGTTTGCAGTGTACTACAAAAAGACAAGTGAGTCCACATGGACAAAGGCTCAGGATTTCGGTGCAAATGAAACTGTCAAGATCACTCCCAAAACAGCTACTACTTATGACGTTTGTGTAAAAGTCAAGGACAGCAATGGTGATATCGCGTTTATAGTCAGTCAGCGTGGTCCGGATGTCTGGACTGTTCAGGCAAG
>CAMHPW010000103.1 GCA_946187095.1 uncultured Clostridia bacterium
GTGATGAGTTGACTCAGGAAGAGTTGAACAAGCTCTTTGAATTCTATAACATGAATGCAGAGGAAAGAAAGACGTATCTCACGAGAATGAAAAATAAATATCTCATTTCAAAGCTCAACAGGAGAAATCTGAGATATATTTTCAATGAAAAGAATGTATTTGACAAGCGTTTCAAGGAATTTCTCGGCAGAGAGGTCATTGACTTGGCAGATATCGGCTATGAGGAATTTGAAAAGTTTGTTGAAGGAAAAGAATATTTCTTTGCAAAGCCGAATATCGGAGAAAGCGGAAAGGGCATTGAAAAAATAAAAGTAGCTGATTTTGAGGATACGAAAAAGCTGTATGAATATGTGAGAAAACCCGAAAAGAATTTCGGCGTGATAGAGGAAGTCATCACACAGCACCCCGACGCAGCAAAAATTTATCCGAATTCGATAAACTGTTTAAGAATCGTAACGCTTGTATATGACGGCAAGCCGAATATTTTGTACGCTGTATTCAAAATGGGAAACGGCGGAAAGTTCGTTGATAATCTGGAAAACGGCGGCTTGGCTTGTCATTTTGACTTGGATAAAGGTGAGATTGTCGGACAGGGGCATACATCGGCATTGGTGAATTATGACGCACATCCTGCAACGGGAATCAAATTTGTCGGCTACAAGCTGCCGTATATGAACGAGGTAAAGGAACTTGTGAAAAAGGCGGCTATGGTAGTGGATGATTTCGGCTATGTCGGCTGGGACGTTTGCATTACGCCCAACGGACCTATTATCGTTGAGGGAAACGATTTTCCTGCCTACGATTTTCCGCAGTTGCCCGATCCCGACAAGCCTAAAATCGGCTTGATTCCGACCATTGAAAAGACAGGTATGAAAGTGAAAAAATGATTTTAAAAAGCCCGTTTGCAAAAAATCGGGCTTTTTTATTTTGGGGGAGAGCAGTATGAAAAAAATCGTACAGCCGTTATTGGAATGGTTTGAAACACATCAAAGAGAATTGCCGTGGCGAAAAGACCGTCAGCCCTATCATGTATGGGTGTCGGAAATCATGCTTCAGCAAACGAGAATTGAAGCAGTCAAAAAATATTATGCACGATTTATGGAAGAATTGCCTGATATCAGAAGTTTAAGTCAGGTTTCGGAGGACAGGCTTCTGAAATTATGGGAGGGTTTGGGCTATTACAGCAGGGCGAAAAATCTCAAAAAAGCGGCTCAAACTGTTATGGAGGAATATAACGGAGAATTTCCGCATTCTTATGAAGAAATTATAAAGCTGTCGGGGATAGGCGAATATACGGCAGGGGCAATTGCCTCTGTATGTTTCAATGAAAAAGTAACGGCAGTTGACGGAAATGTGCTGCGAGTCATGGCAAGGCTTTCGGGCAGTCGTGAAAACGTATTGTTACCGCAGACGAAAGAGAAATTCAAAAAAGAATTGCAGAAAATCATGCCTGAACAGTCGGGAAGGTTCAATGAGGCATTGATGGAATTGGGTGAAACGGTATGTTTGCCGAATGGTTCGCCTTTATGTCGGGAATGTCCTCTTGCAGAATATTGTGTATCATGCCGTGACGGCTTGACGGCAGAGATACCTGTGCGAATCAAAAATATCAGGCGTAAAAAGGAAGAAAAAACCGTTTTGATATTATACTGTAACGGCAGGATTGCCATTGAAAAAAGACTTCGGAAAGGCTTGCTGTCTGGAATGTATCAGTTTCCGAACTTTGAGGGATTTTGTACGGAAGAAGAACTGAAAGCTGAATTTCAGCCTTTAAAAGTTTTATTTTTGGGAAAGGCAAAGCATATTTTCACGCATATTGACTGGTATATGCAGGGGTATTGTTTGGAAATTGCAGAGCCGCTGAAAGAATATTTATGGGTGACACCGCAGGAATTAACGGAGAATTATGCCTTGCCGACGGCATTTCAGCCGTTTTGGAAAAAATGTCATAGCCTGCCCGATAGCTTCATAGAATAAAACAGGCATTAAAAAGGGGAGTGACACAATTAATGTCAGGTTGGGAAATGGCAGGAATTTTTGCAGGTGCAGTACTTGTAATGGCGGTCATTCAGAAAATATCGGGGGTAAAAACGCCTGTCAGAGCGGCATTATTATCCATGCTGTCGGGAGTGTTGGCATTGACGGCAGTGAATTTATGTTCGGGATTTACAAATGTTTCAATACCTGTCAGTGTGCTGTCGTTTGGGGTGTCGGCATTTTTAGGCATATCGGGAGTGACACTTTTGCTTATTCTGCAAATGATTCTGTAAGGCTTGACAGAAAGCCGAAAATCTGTTATAGTATCAAAGAGAATTGAATATTGCTGAAAATGCGGTACGAAAGTTTTTTTAAGCGAGTAGGTAATTGGGAATACGGTGCAAATCCGTAACAACCGTCATTACTGTAACAGTCAGAATACTCCCGCATTTTATCAGGATAACGCAGTCTTGGACAAGGAAGAAGTGCAGCCGGTTTCACTGTATCATATTTTTGATACGGTCAATTGTGTTGTGCTTTCTTTGTGTTTAGAAAAACAGGGAAAGCAATATTTGTTTTTAACGGAGTTTTTGATATGGACAAAGATGAAAAAATGCAGTACGCAATAACGCTTTTGAAAGACAAATTCCATGAAGTAGGCAGACTGCCGAAAAAATCTGACTTTGACAGTGAAACGGTGTGTTTCATCAAGCAGAAACTGGGGGCATGGAACAGGGCTTTGGAATGTGCAGGATTGAAAGAACCGCCCGAAATTTCCGCAAAGGACAAAAGCCGTTTAAAGCGTGAAAGGCGTAAAAAAATTCTGAAAGAACAGAAAAAACTGCTTTCCCTGCAAAATGAAACGGAGGAAGATATATGAAAAAATCTTTGAAAATGTTGTCTGCTGCAAGTGCATTGGCATTATTGATGTCAGGTATGCCGATTTATGCCAATGCGGCAGACAGTCCGAAAGTCAGGGTGATCGTTGAAAACGGAAATCTTTCCAAAGAAAGCGGTGCAGGCTGGGACGGCATTTTGTTTGACAGCGAGGTTGAAATCGGTGACGGTGACAATGCTTTAACAGCATTTGTCAAAGCCGTTGAAGAAAACGGCTGTACACAGCAGGGTGCGGAATTTGGTTTTGTGAGTGAGATCAACGGACTCGGTTCGGAACCGGGCGGTGCATGGATGGCAACGCTTGATGACTGGTTCACGGACGAGGGCTTATCCGCCTACAGCGTGGAGAACGGCAAATTATCGGACGGCGGCGAAGTGCATTTCATGTACACAATGAATTGGGGTGCAGATATCGGCTATGACTGGACTTCAACGGATACGACACTTTCGGATATCGTATTTGATGCAGGTACGCTTGAACCCGAATTTTCGCCCGAAGTGACGGAATACACGTTTGTATTAAATCAAAATATGGTCAAAGTTGTGCCGATTGCTGCAAGCAAGTCGTTTCCTGTAAAGATATACAGAAATGAATATACCGCCGACCAAACCGGTACGGATTTCAGGAAAAATGAAGATATAGAAGTTTATGACGGTGATACTATTATCATTGGTGTTGCCAATAGTCATTGGATGAGTTACATACCCGACGGAGTGACGGAAACGGTATATACAATCAACATAAAATGGGACGAGGATATTTCCACTGAACCTGTTGAAAGTGACATTCCCGATGATACATCGGAATACAATGTTTCGTCTGAACCGACAGAAAGTGAAATTTCGATTGAACCGACAGAGAGTGATATTTCGATTGAGCCGACGGAAAGTGAAATTTCCGAGCCTGCCGAAGATAAAATTACAGTTGAAGAATTAAGGGAGAAATATCCCGAACAGCAGGCGATATATGGCAATGAATGGGGCATGATAACGCTTGCCAAGTTTCAGTTGGTTTCCGACGAGATGAAAGACAGCTATGCAGAGAGCGTGAAAGAGTATCTTGACAGTATCGGTACGGCGAAAATCAGCAATACACGTTCAACGGCGGTGTCGGGAGTTGCACTGGCACTTTCGGGCATGGGTGAAGATGTATATAATTTTTACGGATATGATTTGCTGGAACCTCTGACAGATATAGATTACGTTACCAATCAGGGAATCAACGGTGCAATTTATGCACTGATGGCACTGGATATCAATCCGCATTATCCTTATATACCGCAGTACCTGCTCAAAGCCCCCGACGGTTATTATCCGACGGAAAGGGCAAGGCTTATTGATGAAATCCTGAAAGCACAGGGCGAGGACGGCGGCTGGACATTTGACGTTGGCAATAAATCCGATGCCGATATGACGGGCATGGCATTACAGGCATTGGCACCGCATAAAGATGATGAAAAGGTAAAGGCTGCCGTTGAAAAGGCATTGGTATTTTTAAGTGAAAGTCAGAAAGACAATGGCGGATATGTATCCTACGGTGCAGAGGACAGCGAAAGCTGTTCACAGGTAATGGCAGGCTTGACAATGCTTGGGATAGACGTATTCACGGACAGCAGATTTATCAAAAACGGCAATACGGTTTTTGACGCATTGATGAGATATTACAGAGAAGACGGCACCTTTGCCCATGCTGCAAACGGTGACGGCAATGCGATTTCGACTTCACAGGCATATTATGCCGTATCCGTATTGTATGAGGACAGGTTTGTGATATATCCTGAAGAAGAAAATATGATTGAATCGTCCGATAAAAAATCCGCCGAACCGTCAAAAACGGTATCTGTCGGACCGTCAAAGACAGTTGAACAGACTTCTGTTGATAACAATACAAATAATGTTCCCACAGGCGATACGGAAAATATCGTCTTGATGTTGGGTGCAGGAATGATTTCCGCAAGCGTGATACTGGTACTTGCAAAGAAGAAAAAAGAAAGAATGGGGAAAACATGTGGAATATGTAACTGCGATAAAAAAAGGAGAAGTTTTGTTATTGAATATTAGTTTTAATGTTGTTGGAGGAGTTGTGTTACAAATTGAAGGAAATAATAATGATGAAATTATATTTTTATTAAAAAAACCTATGTGCTCAGAATTATCAGAAAAAATAGCAATTTCTAGAAAAATTGGAAATTCTTGGAGAATTATTGGATGGGGAGAAGTTATATCTAATGGAGAAGAATATATTGTATCTTTAGATGATGATTTTGAATTGGATAAAGCTTTATCTATGTATTATGAAAGGTATGGAGATGCTTCTTTATAGCATCTTTTTTAGAATATTTTTTCTTTCCAAATAATCCTTCATAT
>CAMHPW010000104.1 GCA_946187095.1 uncultured Clostridia bacterium
TTTAAGAGCTCATCATTATCAATTTGGAAAAAGTGATTTACCAAGTCAACTTATTACTCAAAATCAAGTAGATTATAAAGATCCAGGATTATTGGGAAAAACCCCAATAACTCCTTTGGACAATCACTTATTAAGACAAACTCATTGGACCATGGGAGATGGTGAACCAAATATGTATAATACTACTTATAATATTGTTCATACCCCAAAAAAAGCTGAACATGAAAAGTCTCAGTATAAACGTGGATCTCTAGATCTTAAAGGTAATAATCCAATGACATATTTAACTGATTATAGAGAAAATTATATAAAAAAAAGAGCTGATACTGTTGATAAACAACCCAATTTAAATAAAGAAACTCATTTCAATTTTGGTGATATGAAAAATGATTTCAGTACTACATCAAGAAATGCTTTTAAATTTGACCCAAATGCAGCTAAGGGTGTAAATGCTGGACTAAATCCAGATTTAATGAAAGAATTAAAGTCTACACATTATAAATTAGGGTATGATGATGATATAGGAACAACAACACAAAAAGCTGATTATATACCTTTTGGACTTTATGATAATCTAAAAGAAAGAAAATTACCAAATGATAACTTTAATTTAGGTGATAAATATAATAATAAATTTGAAGGAGAAACTATATATCAAACAGACCAGGAACGCAAAGTTGAGGGTGCGGTTGATATTATTTATAATACTCTCAAGCAGGCGAAACTCATTCATGATGAAGGTCCCGACATTGGCGGTGAATACGGTCCTTATGTTCAGAGTGAAAGAAAAGATATGTATCTGCCCTATGCAAAGCAGTTGATCGACATGGACAAAGCCTATTACTGTTTCTGTACGAAAGAAAGGCTTGACGCTCTTCACAATGATTCAGATGATATCGGCGGCGGTTATGACCGTCACTGCCGTAACCTGCCGAAAGAAGTCGTTGAAAAGAATTTAGCGGACGGTATGCCTTATGTAATAAGACAGAAAATGCCTTTGGAGGGTTCAACGACTTTTGAAGATGCCGTATTCGGCTCTATCACCGTTGAAAACAGTGAACTGCAGGATCAGATTTTAATTAAAACAGACGGCTATCCGACATATAACTTTGCCAACGTCATTGATGACCATACTATGAATATCACCCACGTTGTCAGGGGAAGTGAATATCTTTCTTCAACGCCTAAATATAATCTGCTTTATGAGGCATTCGGCTGGGAGATTCCCACATATATCCATCTGCCCTTGATAATGGGAAAAAATGATGACGGCTCTGTATCGAAACTTTCCAAAAGACACGGTGCAACAAGCTTTGAAGATTTGGTAAAACAGGGATTTCTGCCTGAAGCAATCATCAACTATATAGCCCTTTTGGGCTGGTGCCCGAAAGACAACAGGGAAATGTTCACGATAGAGGAACTTGCCGAAAACTTCTCTATTGACGGTATCAGCAAATCGCCGTCGATATTTGACTATGACAAATTGGAATGGTTCAACGGTGAGTATATCAAAGCTATGCCTGTTGAAAAATTCGCTGAAATTTCAATGCCGTATTTTAAGCAAGCGATTAAAACAAAAGAATTGGACTGGATAAAAGTAGCGTCCATTCTCCAGCAGAGAACGACTAAATTGACACAGATTCCCGAAAAGATAGAATTCTTTGAAACACAGCCCGACTATGAAAAGGAACTTTTCATCAACAAGAAAAGCAAGACCAATTTGGAGAATTCCGTGACAATGCTCAAAGAGGGCATTTCTGCACTCAATGCACTTACGGAATGGAACCATGATACAATACATGATTGTCTTATTGAACTTGCACAGAAACTCGAAGTAAAGAACGGTACTTTAATGTGGCCTGTCAGAATTGCCGCTTCGGGCATGACGGTTACACCCGGCGGTGCGGTTGAAATACTCGATATTCTCGGCAAAGAGGAATCTATGGCAAGACTTGAAAAAGGTCTTGCGAAATTGAGTGTGGAGAGTTAAGAGTGGAGCTGTTGACAAAAAGGAGATTTTTACTATGAATATAGAACAGCTCAGAAATGAATATGCCTGCGGAAAAAGATTTCAATATATATTTTTCTGGGGGCATAAGGAACATAATAAAATTACAAAAGCCTGTTTCAGTCAGTGGTATGAATGTAAATTCACGGCTGACGGCATAGAATACCATACAGCCGAACAGTATATGATGGCACAAAAAGCGATTTTATTCGGTGATAAAGAGGTACTTCAAAAAATCATGTCAGCCGACAATCCTGCTGTTTATAAAAGTCTTGGCAGGCAGATAAGAAACTTTGATGAAAAAATCTGGAATGGACATAAATTTCAGATAGTCGTCAAAGGAAACATGGCTAAATTTTCGCAAAATCCCGAACTGCTTGACTTTCTTCTGAAAACAGGCGATAAAATTCTTGTTGAGGCAAGCCCTTATGACAGAATATGGGGGATAGGTCTTGCAAAAGATACTCCCGAAATTGAAAATCCTTTCAAGTGGAAAGGCGAAAATTTATTGGGCTTTGCCTTGATGGAAACAAGAGAGAGGTTAAGATAAATGGATATATACACGACACTCACCGAAATCAAGGCTCATGAATTGAAATACGGTGAATATCCCGAAAAGGATAAAAATGCACTTCTGGATAAAATGAATACGTTTTGCAGCGGATTCTTTCAGGCAGTGCCGAAAGAGTTCTTTCAGAGCGGAAATTACTTTTTTATCGACATACTCCCGACGAATGATGAAAATTTATCCGACATGATGAAAGACTATATCGGTTATGATTTCGCTGAAAATGATTTTCACACGCTTGACAAAACGGAATTCTATGAAAGAATATCCGATAATGATGATATCAAGAATAGCTTTGAAAATCTCTTTGACAGTGAATATCTTGAAAGCTGTCATATCGGCAATAAATTTTACTGTATGCCGAATACCAATATATTTTATGTTTTGCTGGAAGTGTACTGTATCAGATATAAAAATTACACATTAGTGATTTCTTACGGAAATGACGAATAAAAAGGAGAGAATGAAAATGGCAGAAGAATTGGAACTTGCCGCAGGCAATTTCATCTATGATTTCATCACAGAGGATATTGCACAGGGCGGTAAATATGAGGGCAAGAAAGTGCATACACGTTTTCCGCCCGAACCTAACGGCTATCTGCATATCGGTCATGCAAAGGCGATATGCGTGGATTTCGGCATGGCAGAGCGTTTCAACGGCATTTGCAACCTGCGTATGGACGATACCAACCCCACCAAAGAAGATGTCGAATACGTTGACGCTATCAAAGAGGATATCGCATGGCTGGGCTTTCACTGGGACGACAGATTTTATTTTGCATCGGAGTATTTTGAGCAGATGTATGAATACGCCGTTGAGCTTATCAAAAAGGGCTTGGCTTATGTATGCGAACTCACTCCCGAAGAAATGAAAGCCAATCGTGGAGATTTAACACACCCTGCTGTCAGTCCGTACCGTGACAGACCGATTGAGGAAAGTCTTGATTTATTCGAGAGAATGAAAAACGGTGAATTCGAGGACGGCAAAATGACACTTCGTGCAAAAATTGACCTCAACAGCGGCAATTTCAATATGCGTGATCCTGTTATTTACAGAATCAATCGTATCAGCCATCACAGAACAGGTGATACATGGTGTATTTATCCCATGTATGATTTTGCACATCCCCTTGAAGATGCCATTGAGGGAATCACACATTCGCTTTGTACGCTTGAATTTGAGGATCACAGACCGCTTTATGACTGGGTTATCAATAATACATCGGTGCCTGCTATTCCAAGACAGATAGAGTTTGCCCGTCTGGGAATCAATAATACGGTTATGAGTAAAAGAAAACTCCGTCAGCTTGTGGAAGATAAGTATGTCAACGGCTGGGACGATCCGAGAATGCCGACACTCTGCGGATTAAGAAGGCGTGGCTATACACCCGAATCCATACGCAATTTCTGCGAAAGAATCGGCGTTTCCAAAGTCAACAGTGTAGTCGAATATTCATTCTTGGAACACTGTCTGAGAGATGACCTGAATGAAAAGGCACAGCGTGTCATGGTAGTGCTGAATCCTGTTAAGCTGATAATCACAAATTATCCCGAAGGCATGACAGAGGAATTTGACGTTGAGAACAATCCGAACCGTGAAGAAGACGGTCACAGGAAAATCACATTCAGCCGTGAATGTTATATAGAAGCCGATGACTTTATCGAGGAGAAAGTAAAGGGATATAACAGGCTTTATCCGGGAAACGAAGTCAGATTGAAGTCAGCCTATATCGTGAAGTGCACAGGCTGTAAGAAAGACGAAAACGGCAAAGTCATTGAAGTCTATGCGGAATATGATCCCGAAACCCGTGGCGGAAACACTCCCGACGGCAGAAAAGTCAGGGGAACGATTCACTGGGTAGATGCCGAAAATTACGTCAATGCGGAAGTAAGACTGTATGACAACTTGTTCACCGATCCCGAACCCGATACAGGCGATAAGAATTTCCTTGATTATATCAATCCGACAAGTCTTGTTATACTCAAAGACTGCAAAGCCGAAAAATTTGTTGAAAGTGCAAAAGTGCCGTCAAACTATCAGTTCATGAGATTGGGATATTTCTGTCTGGATAAGGACAGCACCCCCGAAAATCTCATTTTCAACAGAAGTGTATCACTCAAAGACGGCTTTAAGAAAAAATAATGCAAAAAAAACGGAAGTCCGATAAAAATTCGGATTTCCGTTTTTGTTAAATGTAACAAAATTGAATACTGTATTTTTGTACATAATTTTCGATATAATGTCCTTTTTTTCCATAGATAGTTAAATTTGGGCAGTTTGCGAAAGCGGTACCGTCTATTGATTGTATGTTCGGGGGAATGATTGCCTTTTTTAAGTTTCGGCAACTATAAAATGCTAATGCCTTTATTGATATGACACTATCAGGGATGGTAATATATTCCAAATTTGAACAATTAAAAAATGTAAATTGATATATAATATTTAAAATAATAAATTATAGCCTTCAATCGATTATTTATTGAGACCAAAAGAAGATAAAATAGATGATCGATTTATCGGACGTCATTTTCAAATAAAATTTAATCCTGACAATATGGAATATTACTTAAAAGATTTAGGTCACGGATTTGGTAC
>CAMHPW010000105.1 GCA_946187095.1 uncultured Clostridia bacterium
ATCTGCGATAGTCTTTTTGATTCCGCAGCGCTCTTTGAGTTCCTCTATCTTCTGAATGAATATCTCAAAGGTTTCATTGTCATCCTTGCCGACAAATCCCAAAAATCTTGCACATTCGCAATATCTTTCAAGCGTATGCGGATAGGGATACTGTGAGAATGTGCCCATCTTTGACGGTACGGGATCGGCATTGTATCTCATGATATAAGTGATAAGCAGGGCATTCGCAACACCGTGTGCAATATGATGATATGCACCGAGTTTATGAGCCATAGAATGACATACCCCCAAGAATGCATTGGAAAATGCCATGCCTGCCATTGTAGAGGCTGTTGCCATCTTCTCTCTTGCAATCGGATCGTTTGCACCGTTTTCATACGCTGACGGCAAGTAGGCAAATATATTTTTCATAGCCTGCAATGCCAGACCGTCTGTATATTCCGTTGCCATAATGGAAGCGTATGCTTCCAAAGCGTGTGTCAGTGCATCTATGCCCGATGCACTTGTCAAGCCCTTCGGCTGATTCATCATGTTATCGGCATCCACTATTGCCATATTCGGCAAAAGCTCATAATCCGCCAGAGGATATTTGATATTCGTTGATTCATCTGTGATGACGGCAAAAGGCGTTACTTCCGAACCTGTACCCGATGATGTCGGTACGGCTACAAAATAGGCTTTTTCGCCCATTTTCGGGAAAGGACAGATTCTCTTTCGGATATCCATGAAACACATTGCCATATCCATGAAATCCGTTTCAGGATGTTCATAAAGCACCCACATGATCTTGCCTGCATCCATGGCAGAACCGCCGCCCAATGCAATGATCACATCAGGCTCAAACAATGCCATAGCTGCCGCACCCTCTTTGGCACTGGCAAGTGTCGGATCGGGCTGTACGTTATAGAAACAAGTGTGCTGTATTCCCAGTTCATCAAGTTTGCTTTCGATAGGCTTTACATAGCCGTTTTTATACAAAAAGCTGTCTGTTACGATAAATGCCTTTTTCTTGCCCATGTCGCCAAGTTCATCAAGTGCCAGCGGCATACAGCCTTTTTTGAAATAAACTTTCTGAGGCGTCCTGAACCACAGCATATTTTCACGACGTTCCGCTACTCTCTTGATATTTAAAAGATGTTTGACACCGACATTTTCGGAAACGGAGTTGCCGCCCCATGAACCACAGCCCAATGTCATTGACGGAGTAAGGGCAAAGTTATACAAATCACCGATACCGCCGTGTGATGACGGAGTATTGATAACAATACGACAAGTTTTCATAGCATGAGAGTGTTTTGCAATTTTCTCTTTCTGTGCAGGATGGATAAACAATGAAGCTGTATGACCGTAACCGCCGTCTGCAACCAACTGTGCCGCTTTTGCAAGAGCTTCGTCAAATGTTTCGGCTTTATACATACCCAGAACGGGTGACAGCTTTTCATGGGCAAATTCTTCACTGATATCAACGCTTTCCACTTCACCGATCAGAACTTTTGTCTTTTCGGGAACTTCCACGCCTGCCAGCTGTGCGATTTTATATGCCGACTGTCCTACGATTCTCGCATTGAGTGAACCGTTGATCAAAATCGTCTTTCTGACTTTATCAAGCTCATCATCTTTAAGGAAATAACAGCCCCTTGCGGCAAATTCTTTCTTGACTTCATCATAGATATCTGCAAGCACTGTCACACTCTGTTCAGATGCACAGATCATGCCGTTATCAAAGGTCTTTGAATGAATGATAGAATTGACGGCAACTTTGATATCAGCCGTACTGTCGATAATAACAGGTGTATTTCCGGCACCAACGCCCAATGCAGGCTTGCCTGATGAATATGCGGATTTTACCATGCCGGGACCGCCTGTTGCAAGGATCGTATCGGAATTTCTCATCAATGCATTCGTCAGTTCCAGTGACGGTACATCTATCCAGCCAATGATATTTTCGGGTGCACCGGCTTTTACTGCCGCTTCCAGAACGATTTTAGCCGCTGCAATCGTTGATTTTTTTGCACGGGGGTGAGGGCTGATGATAATACCATTCCTTGTTTTCAGGCATATCAAAGCCTTGAAAATTGCGGTTGAAGTCGGATTTGTCGTCGGAATGACTGCACCGATGATCCCGATCGGCTCGGCGATTTCCGTCAAGCCGAATGCTGTGTCACGGCTTATCACACCGCAGGTTTTTGTATTTTTATATTTATTATAGATATATTCGGCGGCATAGTGATTCTTGATAACTTTATCTTCAACAACGCCCATGCCTGTTTCTTCCACAGCCATTTTTGCAAGCGGTATACGAGCCATATTCGCCGCTATTGCCGCCGCCTTGAAAATTTTATCCACCTGTTCCTGAGAATATTCCGCAAATTTTTTCTGTGCCTCTTTCACCTGAGCGAGTTTTGCCTCAAAGCTCTCGATATCCTTCACTTCAAATACGTTTTCCATATTCTCCATATCGTTTTACCTCCGTTTTTAAAATGAGTTGTCATGCTATTATTATAATCCATTGTTCAGATATCGTCAATATTGTTTTGCATTTTTTTCTTTGTTTCAAGCATTTTTATCACTGTACTTCTTTTCACCATACTGCCCCTGAGTGAAACATATTCATCTTTATCACCTTTTGAAAGCATTTCCAGCTCCTCTATCGTAACACTTTTTTCATTTTCGGCAATTTCTTTCTTCATTTCAGCCTTTTTCTTTTCTTCTGCATAGGGCTGTATGACGATTTTATCCACCGTCTGATATTCGTTATAGACACATATATACGACAGCAATACAGGCAAAAACAATATCGTTATCACACCAAGCACAATGAAAAATATTATCCAGCTGTTCGACAT
Organism: uncultured Clostridia bacterium; assembly: GCA_946187095.1. Lineage (GTDB taxonomy): Bacteria > Bacillota > Clostridia > Oscillospirales > Acutalibacteraceae > UBA1213. The sequence goes on from CAMHPW010000105.1 coordinate 2,847, forward strand.
GAACAAAACAGATGTCAACACCGCTATGATAAATAAAAGTGTTACCAGCGTTTTCAGATGCTGCAAGATGCCGCCTGCTATCAGCATGACGGAATTTTTCAGCAGTTCCCCTATTTTCAGTTCCACGCTTACCGCCATCGTGACAAGCGAAAATTCCATGAACAAAAAAAACAATCCCATCAATGCACTCAGAACAATGCAGAGTATCACATACGATTTATCCAGATTTTCACGGAAAAAGGCAAACGCAATATACAATCCCAATCCCACTATATATGAAATTATCCCGTTCACCGTGAAAAATTTCCAGTTGTCCTTTATCCCTTTGATAAAATCTTTATACGGCTGAACTGCTTTTTTAACTGTCAGTTTGCGGCATATACACATCAGGCCCGCCGTAAACGGCGACATCAATGGTATGATCACCGACAAGGCAAGCGGATTCATTTGCCCCATAAATCTGAATATCAGCATAGCCGCACCTAAAAATATCACCAGCGGTATGCAATAAAATAAATTTGCCAAAGTAATCTTTCCGATATTTTCCATATAGCTTGTCAGAAAATCCGTCAAGCCGTATTTTCTCTTTCCCTGAGCCATTTTTGATATCACATTCCTTTTATCTTCAAAATTTGAATATCCATGAAAAACACATTCCCAGAACCGTATCCAATATTCCCGATACCGCACATAATCCCAACATCAACAGCATGATTTTCATGTACTGCCCCATCTGTATATGCAAATCGTCTTTCACTTCGCTTTTTATGAAAAAACCTGTCAGCTTTGCGGAATTTCTCATGGATTCCCTTGCCGCCCCTGCGATCACCAATGCCGACAAAAATGCCCCCGGCAATATTATCAGCAAGTTATATCCCACTCCGTAAAAGCCGTATGTGCCATATAAATATCCTACAGATAAGCCATAGCCATACCCTTTGAAAAACGGTATTACCCATGCGAAAAATCCGCCCCATAGTGACAGTCCCAATAAAAATATCACTGCCAGAAATATCACCGATGAACCGAATGATGATACAAATGCCGACAATATCCCCTGTGAACATCTCACATGATAATTTGTCTGAAAGATGAAATCCAGCTTTTTCATCATGTCACTGTCGGCATTTCTGCCCGAAATCGCTCCGCATACGATACCTGTGAAAAGCACCATGCAGAATATCATCAATATCCAACCGTCCCCCAATCTCATTCTCACTTTCAACGGACTTGAAAAGATTATTTTCTTCATAAACATTTTCTCCAATGTATTTTTCTAAATGTTTATGAAAATCTCTCTGCAAAAATTCAGCCTGCATAAAATTTTTCCGCAAATCTCACACTGTCCATCGCATCTGCACCGTAAAAATCAGCCCCGATCATGTCCGCATATTCCTGATTCAAAACAGCACCGCCTACCATTGTTTGAATAGACCTGTCCGTTTCATTCAGTAATTTGATCGTTTCCGCCATTGACGGCACTGTTGTTGTCATCAATGCACTTAATCCTACCAATTTGCAGTGGTGTTCCAAGGCACATTCCACTATTTTTTCGGGCGGCACATCCCTGCCCAAGTCATACACCGTGAATCCGTAACTCTCCATGAGCACTTTCACGATATTCTTTCCGATATCATGGATATCTCCCTTGACCGTTGCCAAAACAATCGCCTTGCTTGTATCTGTCTGGTCTTTGGGGATTTTTTTCTTGACTTCTTCAAAAGAAAGGGAAGCCGTTTCCGCACTCATTAAAAGTTGCGGCAAATATGCCTTTTTCTGTTCAAAAGCCGTTCCTATCTCATTCAGTGCAGGCACGATATGTTTATTTATCACATCAAGCGGTGAAACACTTTCCAACAGCTTTTTCGTCTGAGTAACTGCACCCTCTTTCAAGCCTTTCACAATGCATACATGAAGATTTTCTTCCGATTTCACATCAGTTTTGGCAACGCCCTGAATGGCTGACGCATAATTGATGTAATCCACACAGCCTGTATCCAAACAATTCAATGCCCTGTATGCATAGTAAATGTTCATCATTTCCTCTGCAAAGGGATTCATGATCGCACAATTCAAGCCGCTTTGCAAAGCATTTGCATAAAATGTGCTTGTCACAAGATTTCTCTGCGGCAGTCCGAATGATATATTTGAGATACCAAGACTTGTCTTGACTCCCAATGCCCTGATCAGTCTGATACTTTCCAGCGTTACGACTGCACTTTCGGGATTTGATGATATCGTCAGTGCCAGCGGATCGACAATGATTTCTCTTTTGGAAATGCCGTATTCCGCCGCCCTTGCAATGATTTTTTCGG